>CALITN010000001.1 GCA_938041595.1 uncultured Flavobacteriaceae bacterium
CTTTCCATGGCGCAATGGTACCCTAAAATGGCTGAATATGACTATGATGGATGGAATGCCGAGCCCTATCTTGGTCGCGAATACCATGGTGTTTGGGGTGATTTTGATGTAACTATTACCATTGACAAAGATTATATTTTGGCGGGAAGTGGTTATTTACAAAACGCTGAAACCATCGGCTATGGTTATTCAGATCGTAAAAAACCAAAGGCGAAAAAAGGAAAAGTCAGTTGGCATTTTGTGGCGCCTCAAGTACATGACTTCACATGGGCTGCCGATCCCGAATACATTCACGATACGCATCCCGGCCCCAATGGCGTAACCCTCCATTTTTTCTATAAAAATGATCCTGAGATCATAGAGAACTGGAAAAAACTTCAGCCTCAAACCGCGGAATTAATGCGGTTTTTCAACAACACCATTGGAACCTATCCCTACAAGCAATACAGTGTCGTTCAAGGTGGAGACGGTGGAATGGAATATGCTATGCTGACTCTAATTACGGGAGGACGCAACTATAGAGACCTCTTCGGTGTCACAGCCCACGAATTAGCGCATTCGTGGTTTCAGCATATTTTAGCCACCAATGAAATGAAACACGAATGGATGGATGAAGGTTTTACCACCTATATTTCTACTATGGCAGAAGACCTCATTTTGGAAGAAAACAACCCTTTTCCTTTGGAGGGCTCCTACTTGCGCTATCTCGACTTGGCTACTACTGGCATTGAAATGCCACAGGCAACCAATGCCAATCGCTACAACCACAACCGCGCTTATGAAACCACAGCTTACAGTAAAGGGGCGGTATTCTTAGCCCAACTTGGCTACGTTATCGGATCCAAGAATTTAGCGAGAACACTCAAGGAATACTACGAAAAACACAAATTCACTCACCCAACTCCTAATGATTTTCGCCGTGTAGCTGAAAACGTCTCAGGAATACAACTCAAATGGTATTTGACTGATTGGACACAGACGACCAATCGTATTGACTATGGGATTGCCACTGTGGAAACAAGAGAAAATGCAACACGAGTGGCTCTCAAACGCAAAGAACTGATGCCGATGCCCTTGGATATCCTGGTTAATTTCAAAGACGGCACCCAGCGATTGTATTACATTCCTCTGGCGCTAATGCGCGGCGAAAAGGAAAACCCTTATGCTATTGATTGGACTGTTTTACCTGACTGGGCTTGGGCAAACCCTAATTATTCTTTTGAAATTGATCGACCCTTAGATCAAATTGAATCTATTATTGTGGATCCAACATTTTTGATGGCCGATATTGATCGTGCTGATAATTACTACCCCAAGATCTCTTTGGAATGAAAATCAAAGGCTTGAAAGGACGAGATGTGATTACGACTCTTTTTAAACACGGAAAGGTTGTAAAAGCACCGCCCTTGCTGATTCGCTTTCAAAAAAATAATGCCTTGCCAAATCTACACATAGGGGTAAGCGTTCCCAAAAGCAAACTCAAAAAAGCCGTTGATCGCAATCGTGTTAAAAGACAACTTCGGGCAATTCTCCGAAAAAACAATGCGGCTGTTTGGGATGCTTTTGAGCAAACAGGACACCATGGAATGCTCCTATATCTCGACAACAAAATTCCAGAAAGTACCGTATTGGAAAGTCATTTACTGCTTCTATTGAAAGCGTTAAAAGAAAACTAATCCATTAGTCACGATGCATTTCACAGTGTGGAATACCATCTTCCAAATATTCTTTTCCAGTGCTAATAAACCCGTGACTTTCATAAAATTTTTGAAGGTGTTTTTGGGCTGAGATTTTTATAGGTGGGGATGTTTTATCTCCTTTCTTTAACGCCTCCAAACAAAAGCGGATTAGATCGTGTCCTAATCCCGTGCCGCGATAGGTTTCACGAACAACCACCCTTCCAATAACTGCTTTTCCAGGGGTAAAAATATTTGGATCAAAAAGCCGAGCGTAAGCCACTAGGCTTTCCGAGTCATACACAAACAAATGATGCGCTTTTGGATCCAGTCCATCGATATCTTGATAAACACAATCTTGCTCTACCACAAAGACCTCAGAACGAAGTTGAAACATATCATAAAGCTCCCTTACTGAAAGGGTTTCATAGCTTTTTGTAAAGTGGTGGTATGACGATTTAGCTACAGGCAATTTTTTGAACTCTATTTTCGTGTCTGCCGCCTTCAAAGTTTGTTTCTAGAAATGTATCAACCATTTGTATTGCTTGGGGCAAGGATAGATAGCGCGCGGGTAAACTCAATATATTGGCATTATTGTGCTGACGTGCCAAGGCAACAATTTCTTTGGACCAACAAAGTGCTGCGCGCACCTGTTGATGTTTGTTCGCTGTCATCGCGGCACCATTGCCACTCCCACAAATAATAATCCCTAAATCGGCCGCCTTACTTTCAATATCACTGGCAACAGGATGAATAAAATCTGGATAGTCCACACTGGCTTCAGTGTTTGTTCCATGATTTTGAACATGATGTCCCTTCTCCTCTAAATGGGCCGTTATCGCTGCTTTGTATGCCACCCCGGCGTGGTCATTTCCAATACTTATTTTCATTAGGCTCTGTATTTACTTTTTTCTAGTGTTGTTAATGGCTCGTTGATAATTTGAGAATACGTTGTTTATATCACTAATAACTTTTTTTGTTTTTTATCTCCAATTTTTCAAACACGAAAAGAGATGAAACCATCCTTATTTTTAATTCTTTTTTATTGTGAACTTTTCCTTTTTTTTGGGCTAGTTATTAACCTTAATCTTTTCCTTTCAAAGAAAAAATTATAACCAAATTGCATTATCAACGGATTGTTAATAGTCTTAGCTTTTGAATGAAAATCAATAATTTAAGACTTAAAATCCTTTTGATAATAGGTGTATATAAAAGTAGTTTTTTTTTAATCATCCCCTAATCAAAAAGTTATTCTAATAATTAACACTACATCATATACATCATTTATTAATTAAATATTTAAAGGAATAAATAATGAATCTATTGATAGTTGATAAACATCAAAGAGAGCCATTTTGAAAAGCGTAACTTTGTTTCAGCAAACAGCTCATGTCGAAGAAGAAAAAAAAGAACCAGCAATTAGCGCGTAAGATTCAAAAGCATTTACGCGAACACCCCACCAAAACATACAACCATAAACAAATTGCGTCTGTTTTTGGTTTTAGTAGCGCCCAAGATCGAAATGCAGTCATTACTGCCTTGCAAAAACTCAGAGTCCAAAAGGAAATAGTAGAAACCAAGCGAGGCAGCTTCCAATGGAACGGAAAGAACGCACAGTATTATGACGGAAAGCTAGAAATTACAGGAAGTGGAAACGGTTATGTCGTTTTGGAAGATCGAGAGGATATCTTCGTCCATCGAAAAAATCTCAAGGGGGCTTTTCATGGAGATTTGGTTAAGGTATATCCCTACAGAAGAAATAAAAATAGCCGAAAAGAAGGTGAAATAGCAGCAATCAATGAGCGTATAAAAACACGTTTTGTCGGTACTCTTCAACGTCAAAAAGATTTTGGCTTTGTTTTGACCCAAGGGGTTCATATGTACACCGATTTCTTTATTCCTAAAGAAGAATTAAAAGATTACGAAGAAGGAGATAAGGTAGAAGTGGCCTTAATTGATTGGCCCAAACGAGCATCTTCACCCCACGGATCAATCGTAAGAAGTTTAGGCAAACCGGGCGAGTTGGATACGGAAATGCATACGATCCTATTGGAATATGGGCTACCATCGCATTTTCCAAATGAAATTGAAGAAGCCGCAAATCAAATACCAACCGAAATATCGCTTGAAGAAATCAAAGAAAGAAAAGATTTTCGATCCGTTCTTACATTTACGATTGACCCGGTTACCGCAAAGGATTTTGACGATGCTCTTTCATTTCAGAAGCTCCCAAATGGCAATTATGAAATCGGAATTCATATTGCTGACGTATCGCATTATGTGGATGAGGAATCGATTATAGATGATGAAGCCTATCACCGTGGAACATCCGTTTATTTAGTGGATCGAGTGGTTCCTATGCTTCCAGAAAATTTATCTAATGGTCTTTGTTCATTACGACCCAATGAAGAAAAATTAACCTATGCTGCTGTTTTTGAAATGGATTCAAAAGGCACGATTCACAAAGAATGGTTTGGACGAACGGTTATTTGCTCCGACCATCGTTTCGCTTATGAAGAAGTGCAGTATGTACTGGATAGTGGCACGCCATCAGTAGATGCTAGTATTTCATTGACAGGCAAAATGTATGAAATACCAGAGCTTACTTTTCAGGCAATTATTGAGCTTAATCGATTGGCTCAAGGGTATAGATCCCAACGCTTGTCGGCAGGTGCTATTTCCTTTGACCGTCAAGAAATTCAATTCCGATTGGATGCCCAAGATCATCCTGAGGCAGTTTATTTTAAAGAATCCAAAGCTGCACATCAACTGATTGAAGAATTTATGTTACTAGCGAATCGCTCTGTTGCTACTTTTATAGGAAAACAAAAACCCATAAAACCTTTTGTTTATAGAATTCACGATGAACCCGATAGCGATAAGCTTGACAATCTACAACAGGTGGTCAAGAATTTTGGGTACCAGTTTAATCCCAATGCGAAGCAGTTAAATAAAGAAATTAATACACTTCTAAAGGAAAGCCATGGATCCAAAGAGCAAAATATGATCGATACTCTGACAGTACGGTGTATGAGCAAAGCGATTTATACGACAGATAATATCGGACATTATGGACTGGGTTTTGATTTCTATAGTCATTTTACTTCTCCCATTCGGCGTTATCCCGATGTGTTGGTACATCGCCTTTTAGACTTTTATTTAAAAGGAGGTAAAAATGTCAATGTAGATCTTTTAGAAGAAGCCTGTGTCCACACTTCCCAACGGGAACAATTAGCAACCAAAGCAGAACGCGAGTCCATTAAATATATGCAGGTGAAATTTATGGAAGATAAAGTAGGTCAACTTTTTGATGGCATTATTTCAGGGGTAACAGAACGCGGCCTATATGTGGAATTAAGCAGTAACAAATGTGAAGGTATGATTAGCACCCGGGATTTACAGGGTGATTTTTTCTACTTCGATGAGCAACAGCACGCTATGATTGGCCAGCAAACACAGCAGGTATTTACACTTGGAGACCCTATCCGCATAGAAGTCAAAAAGGCAAATCTGTCAAAAAAACAATTGGACTTTGTTTTGGCTCCAGAGTAGATACATATGTAAATCTTTGTACCATCCTCATTCTCTTACTTGGTCCACCAAAAGAATGCGCAGCGTTCTTATTATTTAATATCTTTGATAATGTACGACCTGTTTTAACAAGTCAAATGGTTAAATTACACCTACATATGAAACGTTTACTTTGCTTTTTCCTTCTATTGCCATTAATCTCTATTGCACAGGAAGCCACTCAAGATAATTTTTCACAGAGAGTACTCGAAATTTCACCCTTTGTGAATTTAAAAGTTTATTCTGGAATTGAGATTGAATTGATTGCGTCGTCCAAAGATAGCTTGGTTATACGCAGTGAAACACCAGAAGAAGTCGTTAGTGTTTTAAAAGGAAACACTCTTAAACTCCGATTGGGTTTAGAGTACATGTTACAGAAGACCCAAACGCAAATTCAAGTATATCATTCTCAGCCATTAGACCTTATTGATCTTAGTCAAGGATCTCGGTTAATAGCACCTAATACTGTGGAACAAACCAGTATTTCATTGATTATTCAAGAAGGCTCCAAAGCAGAACTAAAGATGAAAGTGGAAAAGCTGAGCGCAAAGATTCAGTCAGGTTCTAAGTTTTTTCCAACAGGCACGGCAAAAAACGCGATTATTTCCGTTTCCTCGGGAGCGACTTGTGAAGCAGACCAGTTGTTTTGTGAACAAGTTGATGTCAAGGCCAATTTTGGCAGCGTTGCCTATGTCAATGCTAGTCAACTAGTGGATGCAAAATCTAGTGTCAATGCGACCATTCGAGTACACGGTAACCCAGCCAAATTGATCACGAAAGAGTCGGTAGGTGGTAAGGTAATCGAGATGCAATAAAAAAGGAAACCCATCATCTCTTTTCAAATCTGAAGGGTTTTTGAGGCACCGAGCGGATTCGAACCGCTGTACAAGCTTTTGCAGAGCTCTGCCTAGCCACTCGGCCACGGTGCCATGCTGTGTGCAAAGTTAATCATTTCCTGTTGCTTCCCAATTTTTTCTCTCTGCTTCCAACCGAACAGCTACGGAATGCACATCTGCATTTATAGGGGGGTTTTGCTTTTCTATTTTGATGTCCACAGCGTTTACACTAGCGTGCTCCCCAAAAATGCGATCTTGGATTCTATAAAGAACCACTTCAATCAGTTTTGCGCGTCTCCCCATTGCTTCTATTACGATAGCGGCAATGGAAACGTAGTCAACGGTATCAGCCAACTCATCTGATACGGCGGCAGCCCTCAGATTGGTATCAACAACAACATCAATTCGATAATGAGTCCCGATTTGTGATTCTTCCGCCATACACCCATGAAAAGCATAGCATCGGATGTCGTTAACATATATCTTTCCCATAGCCGCAAATATAATTGGTTCTATCAAGCAAAGAGAATTTTCGTTTGTAATATCTTTGCACAAAAATTAGGTTATGTCGGAGGACTCCAAAGGGTTAAACTTTATTGAGCAAATCATCGAAGAAGACTTATCAAATTCTTACGCTGCTTCGGACTTGCGTTTTCGTTTCCCACCGGAACCCAATGGGTTTTTACACATTGGCCACGTCAAAGCCATTTGCTTGAATTTTGGTTTAGGAAAAAAATACAATGCCCCTGTTAACCTTCGTTTTGACGATACGAATCCAACGAAAGAGGAAACGATTTATGTGGAAGGAATCAAGCGAGATATACAATGGTTGGGTTTCGAATGGGATCAGGTGGTTTTTGCCTCCGATTACTTTGAACAGCTTTATAATTGGGCCATAGTTCTTATTGAAAAGGAAATGGCTTATGTGGATAGTCAAGACTCGGCAGCTATGGCAAATCAAAAAGGAACTCCAACGCAACCCGGTACGGATAGCCCGTTTCGCAATCGATCTATAGAAGAAAATAAAATCTTATTCCAAGAGATGCGAGCAGGGAAACACAAGGAAGGGTCCCATGTGCTTCGTGCAAAGATTGATATGGCTTCTCCCAACATGTTGCTTCGAGATCCGGTAATGTACCGTATCCTACACGCGACCCATCACCGTACAGGGAATGATTGGTGCATCTATCCGATGTATGACTGGACTCATGGAGAGTCAGATTATATAGAAGGGATATCTCACTCTCTTTGTACACTTGAATTCAAGCCCCACAGAGAGCTATATGATTGGTTTTTAGACGCTCTTTCCCCATTGCAAAGTCTTCGTCCAAAGCAACGTGAGTTTTCCCGTCTCAATCTCTCCTATACGGTTACAAGCAAACGCAAACTCTCTCAACTGA
>CALITN010000002.1 GCA_938041595.1 uncultured Flavobacteriaceae bacterium
CTACTAAAATGATTCGACTCGTGTTCAGAATGTCTCGGGCTTTTCCCAAACCGCCGAGCAACGGGTCACCAACATTCTTACTTTTGAAGATCTGCGGAAAGTGGAAGCCGTAGAACTGCCCAAGCATTTGGACAATGCCCGGCGCTGGCTCTTGATCAGTTTTTGGATTGGACAACGCGTATAGGACTTGCTGACCCTAGAACCCTACCAACTTCGGGATGCTCCCAACGGAGGACTTTATGTAGATATCCATCAACAAAAAAAAGCAAAAAAAATCACCGTTGGGGTCATCGACCCAACGGCTTTGGACATTCTTCGAAATCATTTCCCGAGAAAACTCTATGCCCCGCGCTTTAATAAATATTTAAAATTAGTCCTAAAAGCTGCCGGCATTCAGCAAATGGTCAAGGGCAATAAATTCAACCCCAACACCCAACGAAAAGAACTAGGTTTGTTCCCCAAATATTCGGTCATCGCTTCCCATGACTTGCGGCGTTCTTTTGCCACCAATTTCTTTGGCAAAATCCCCACCCCTATATTGATGAACATGACTGGGCACACCCGAGAAGCTGCTTTTATGAGTTATATCGGACGTGACCCCAACCGAGATGCCTTTGCAGACAGCTTTATGGAAGGGCTTCAGAAGCTAGAATATAACAAAGGAACCGCCTAATGTTTTTTTTCTACCTTTAAAGCAAAAAAGAAAGCTATGAATGAGTTAAAAGAAAAAACCTTTGCCAGTATTTTAGAATTGGACACCAAGTCTAAAATTGAAATCTTCCGAATTTTAAAACGGCATGCCAACAATGACCAAACCATGGAATGGTATGATCAGGTATTGACCCGGTTAAAAAATAATGAGGGACTTGTTCCTGCCTAGAGAGAAAACACATCTCCCCGCTCTGCTACGTGATACCCCAGTGCTTTGACCTTTTGATAGGCATCGCTATGGGTTTGTAACAACGGGTTGGTATGGTTCAAATGGATAAAGTAGATTTTCTGTCGCTCTGCAGTGGATAGGTTTTCAAATCGCTGAAGGCTCTCAACAACAAAAGGGTGGGGAATTTCATCCATGGCGCGATGGGGAATTTCCTGACCATCGAAAAAAGTAGCGTCCAAAAAGGCATAATCCACCCGCCGAATCCATTCTTCAATGGGAGTTCCCCAGCGTTCCCACTTATCAATATCGGGAAGATAGAGAGCCGATTTGGTCGGGCCTTGGATCCAATAGGCAACCGTTTCCGAGTATTCATCTCTATGAGGAACCAAAATGGGTTGTACCTGGACCCCCTCTTCAAGAACGACTTGCTGATCCGCTACTAGAGCCTTCAAATCAATATTTTGGAGCTGTATTAACTGTTCCCAAGGGGCGTTTTTTTGGAGAAAGGCTTGCATTCTTGGCATGGCAAATACGGGAACCAAGGTACTATTATAGGCCTCACGCCCCAACTGCAACAAACCTGCATAATGGCCCATATGTGCGTGGGTCAAGAAAATTCCAGCAATATGCTCCACGCCATTTTCCATGAGGGTCGCAAATTGATGGGATAAATCGGGGCTGGCATCAAATAGATACGCTTGGGTTCCTTCAGAAACTTGAAGCGCCAGGCTGCTCCCTTTTCTTCGGTCTTTTTCGACCAAAGACAGGTTGCGGCAGCATTTTTTTTTGCAGGCCAATTGCGGAGCACCCGCATCTTGCACCGTTCCCAAAACCCTTAGCTTCACCGACCTTGTTTGGGCCGAACCCAATAGCCCTATAAGAAGAAGGAATGCCCAGTATCGTTTTTGCATGGGTGAGTTTGTGTATTTTTACCCCAACAAGGTACGATATTATGTATTTGAACGAGACCGAAGAAATTCTAGCCATTATCGTTTGCTTTGCCATCGTAGTCGGTTTTGTGATCAAAACAATCCAAGACGTCAAAACGACTATTGCCGAAGAAAAAGCCAAGTTTAACCAACAAAAAGAAGACGAGGCTAAGGTTCGTCAGTTGATCGATTTTTTGGATCAACGTACCGAACTACTCAAAAACGTTCAAGAACTTCAAGATGCTCAAGAAAAGCCAGACAATGAAGACACTCCAAGCTGAAAGCAGCCTACAGGACCTACTGACTGAACTCGATCGCCGTTTGACCCAAGGGCAATACAACGATTCGGTTCACAAAATCAAATTGCTAACCACACAAGAAACCGTTCAACGCTTATTGAACGAATAAGAGAGGACTAGGGTTGCCGCTGGTAGACTTTGATATAGTCGATTTGGAATTGCTGTGGGAAAATCTCGTCCGTTGTTACAGCACCCCCAAAACCGCCTCCTACTGCTGCGTTTAGCAAGAAATAAAAGGGTTTATCAAAAGGCCAATAATCATTATTAGTAGTGCCTGGCGCATAGGTGTATTTCAGTTCTCCGTCCACATAAAAATCAATGGCTTTAGAAGACCACTCCATCCCATAAATGTGAAATTCCTCTTCCGGATTGGCGACAATAACCTTTTTGGTGTTGATCGTTGCCCCGTGGCTGCTTCGGGTGTGCAATGAGTGATGCACAATCCCCGGCATTCGACCGACATATTCCATGATATCTATTTCCCCACAATCCGGCCATCCCGCATCGTCAATGTCATTGCCCAACATCCAAAAAGCCGGCCAGAGCCCATCGCCCTGCGGTAGTTTCATACGTGCTTCGACTTTTCCATATTGGAATTCTTTTTTGCCTTTAGTGGTTATTCGGGTTGAAGTATAGAAGTTGCCTTTCTCAATATTAATCGTGAAAATCCCATCGGATAGGCTATGATTGCTGTCTGTATAGCGTTGTAGCTCTTGGTTTCCCCAGCCACAAATTCCCTGATCGCATCCATCACCCAATTCAAAATTCCAGATGTCCGTGTCTAGACTGTCTCCGTCAAAGTTCTCTTCCCATACCAACGTAAAAGGAATATCTGGATCTGCCGAAGGGTGAATAGTGATGACGGGTTCTTCTGTTGGTGTGGTTGCCTGTAGGATTGGGTTCTCGTCGTTACTGCATTTGCTGTTGATTAGAGCCATCGCCACTAAAAAGATCAACTGTCTCATGGTTTCAAAATTTTCCCAAATATATTAAACTTGACTGACAGCGACAGCCAAACATATCCTATATTCGTAGGGGTCTTTTGAAATGGAAACACTGATTCCACATAGCGGTTTTGGTTGGCTCTCCTTAGGGCGAGGGCTTTTGGGAATGGGGCTGTTGTTATTTTTATCCTATCTGTATTCCACCGATCGTCAACGCATCCCATGGAAAACCGTTGCTATCGGGCTTTTAACACAATTTCTTATTGCACTGGGAGTCCTCAAAGTTGCACTCCTAAAGCAACTCTTCGAGCGACTAGGGAGCTTTTTTATCAATATCTTAGAATACACCCAAACTGGGGCTCGAATGCTCTTGGGTGATTTTGTCAATACCAATCAATACGGTTTTGTGTTTGTTTTTCAAGCCTTGCCTGTAATTGTATTTTTTTCTGCCTTGACCTCGGTTCTGTATTATTTTGGAATCATCCAACGGATCGTGAAGTTCTTAGCATGGGGATTGACTCGCCTATTGAAAATTTCAGGAACGGAAAGTCTGGCGGTCGCCGCAAATATTTTTATGGGTCAAACCGAAGCGCCTTTGCTCATCAAGGCTTATTTAAAGCGCATGACTCGTTCGGAACTTTTTTTGGTGATGGTGGGAGGCATGGCCACTGTCGCTGGGAGTGTGCTCGGAGCCTATATCAGCTTTTTAGGAGGGAATGATCCCGAACAACAACTTTACTTTGCACAAAACTTATTGGCTGCTTCGGTAATGGCAGCTCCAGGAGCCGTGGTTATTGCCAAAATGATCTATCCGCAAACCGAGGCCATCTCTTCAGAAGTCCATATTCCCAAAGAAGAAATTGGAAGTAATTTTCTGACTGCCATCTCCAAAGGAACCACCGAAGGGGTTCGTATGGCAGTGAACGTAGCGGCCATGTTGCTGGTCTTTATTTCATTGATTGCCCTGGGAAATGGAATTCTCGGAGCCATTGGAGAAGTAGGGGGACTTAATGATTGGATTGCACGGCATACCCTTTATGACTCCCTCTCGGTAGAATTCATTCTTGGGCATCTTTTTGCGCCATTGATGTGGTTGTTGGGCATTGCCCATGAAGACATGACCCTAATAGGGCAATTGTTAGGGATCAAACTCGTTGCAAGTGAATTTGTCGCTTACACCCAACTGGCTGACTTACAGTCCATAGGAAGTGCTGTGCATTTTCAATATCAAAAGTCGGTTGTGATGGCTACCTATATGCTGTGTGGATTTGCCAATTTTGCTTCCATCGGCATACAAATAGGAGGCATTGGAATTATTGCGCCGAGCAAAAGTAAATTGCTGACCGAACTAGGATTCCGCGCTATGATTGGCGGTACCCTAGTATCGCTGCTTTCTGCAACAGTTGCTGGGATGATCCTCGGTTAAGCCTCCGTATGACGCAGTTTTTTCCAATAATAAAACAAGCCCAAAGAAGCCGCTAAAGCTAAGGCACTTACCTCCAAAGCTAAGATGGTCTCTCCGTAGAGAAAATACCCTGTGGCAAACATCATACTGTAAATCGCCAAGGCCCCCAAAAGCATGCAAACAATCCCAAGAGGAACATTCCAGCCCGAGGCCGAAACATGGAGTTTTTTA
>CALITN010000003.1 GCA_938041595.1 uncultured Flavobacteriaceae bacterium
CAATATGGGCATACAGATCATAGCCAAGGCAGGGGTAATCCCCAGCAAAGCCATTTTCGCAAGGCACAAAACCAGTCGGCTCCTCAACATAAGGCGTTGTCGGGTTTTCAGTAACAAATAATGTGGGTTCCGGTTCATTGCTGTCAGGATTACAGGCAAAAAACAGCCATAAAAAAAAGAGGGAGATTCGGTTGAAATTTTTCATTCTGCTTGGGGTCTCTATAATTATATGAGCCAAAATTATCGAAAATTTAAACTCGCCTAACAAGTACCTTTCAAAATTTGGGTTAAAGTAGTGTTAAAGAGCTTATTTACAGTTTTATATGTGCTATTTATCATCTCTCTATGACTGTTTTGACGGCTGCAAGAATCCTCTTAGTTAGGTGGTAAACATGTATCTTTGTGCAATGCTAGAAGATAAAAACCCAGCCCACACCTCCTTAGATCAACTCGGAGAATTCCAGTTAATTGAAAAACTGACCCACAGCTTTGCACTGCAAAATCCAAGTTCTCTTGAAGGAATTGGCGATGATGCGGCCGTTTGTGATTTTTCCTCAGGACACACCGTCCTTACGACTGATCTGCTGGTGGAGGGTATTCACTTTGACTTGTCTTACATGCCCCTAAAGCATTTGGGGTACAAATCCGTGGTGGTCAATCTATCCGATGTCTATGCTATGAATGCCAAACCCGCACAGATCACGGTTTCTTTGGCCGTTTCCAATCGGTTTTCCTTAGAGGCCTTGGAAGAACTCTATGCAGGGATTCGTTTGGCTTGTCAAAACTATAAAGTAGATTTAGTCGGTGGGGATACCACCAGTTCCACCACAGGCCTCATTCTTTCAATTACGGCTACAGGACAGGCAGCAGCCGAAAAAATCGTGCGACGCAATGGAGCTCAAGCCAACGATCTGCTTGTTGTCAGTGGTGATTTGGGCGGAGCCTACGCAGGTTTGCAAGTTTTGGAACGCGAAAAAGCCGTTTTTAAGGTCAATCCGCAGTCACAACCCGACCTAACTCCTTATTCCTATAGTATCGAACGGCAACTTAAGCCCGAAGCACGAAAGGATGTTTTTGAATTGTTGGACGAATGGGACGTCGTTCCAAATGCCATGATGGATATCAGTGATGGCTTGTCTTCTGAAATCTTACACCTCTGCAAACAAAGTCAACTCGGCTGCCATTTGTATGAAGAAAAACTTCCAATAGACCCAGAAGTTGTTTCTATTTGTGAAGAATTTAAAATCAACAGTAGTACCGCTGTATTGAATGGTGGGGAAGATTATGAGTTGTTGATGGCCCTACCACAATCAGCTTTCGAAAAAATCAAAAATCATCCTTGGCTTACCATAATTGGACACTTCACCGACAAACAAGAAGGAGCTTATTTGATTAATGGGCTGGAACAAGCTATTCCTATTGAAGCACAGGGTTGGCAGGCTTTTCCAAAGGACTAGCCTAGGGCAACATCCAAAGTCATCATTACTACAAAGCCTCCAATAAATCCAAGTGTGGCAATGTCTGTGTATTTATCCAACTGGGTCTCAGGAATTACCTCCTCCACTACCACAAAAATCATGGCCCCAGCCGCAAAAGCCAAAGCATAGGGAAGAATCGGTATAAAAAAAGTGACCGCTACCGCTCCAATCACTGCAGCAATAGGCTCCACGATGGCAGAAAGCTGGCCGTACCAAAAGCTTTTGAATCGGCTCAATCCCTGCCTTCGAAGGGGCATTGAAACAGCAATTCCCTCTGGAAAATTTTGAATCCCAATTCCCAGGGCAAGAATCACGGCTCCAGAAATAGAGGCCTCAGGAATCCCTGCCGCAACCCCACCAAAGAGAACACCCACCGCCAAGCCCTCAGGGATATTGTGCAATGTGATGGCCAAAACCAGCAAAGTAGTTCGATGCCAAGGCGTCTTAATTCCTTCACTTTCCTTGAAATTGATGTGAATATGCGGCAGTACTTTGTCTAAACCAAAAATAAAAAGAGCACCAAGGGTAAATCCAACTGCTGCTGGAACAACTTTAACAAACCCCTCCCCTGGGCTCATTTCAATTCCTGGCGCTAACAAACTCCAGAAGCTTGCTGCTACCATTACGCCGCCCGTAAAACCCAACATCCCATCCAGTACCGCTCGATTCATCTTCCGAAAGAAAAAAACAAAAGACGCCCCAAAGGCAGTCAGCCCCCAGGTAAAAAGGGTGGCATAGAAAGCTCCTAAAATGGGTGGAGTACTACGAAAAAATTCAATTATAGAATCCAAGGTGTGATCATTTGCGGCAAATTTAATAAATGCGTACTGATTTCGGGCTATTTCGCTATTTTTGGAGGACAGCTATGAAAAAAGACACCTATGATATAGTCATCTGCGGAAGCGGTGCTGCTGGACTGCTTTTGGCTTTACGGTTGCATCAAAACCCTTTTTTCAAAGACTATTCGGTCCTCCTTATTGATGCTGCCATCAAAAACACCAACGATCGAACTTGGTGCTTTTGGGAAAAACAACAGGGACCCTTAGAAGCGATCGTTCATCACCGTTGGGAACACGGTTTGTTTAAATCTCCTAGTTTCA
>CALITN010000004.1 GCA_938041595.1 uncultured Flavobacteriaceae bacterium
GCTAACCCCTTGGATACCTTACTACAAAGAAACTCTTGATAGGGATCAAAAGCCGAAAAGAAAGTTTTATCGCAATAAAAAGTCTCGCCGCTTTCCCATAGCAGTTAGTAAAAATTTGTTTTTAAAAAGGGATTATAAAAAACAAATTTATAAAGCAATCAAAGAGAGCCCGATGCTGGATTCATTGTATTACAAATATTCGGATCTACCGTTTATCATTTTTAAAAAGTACCTAGAACGACGTTACCAAAAACCCTTGGATCAATTGATGGAAGAACACTTCTACCAGCCATTGGGCTTGGAGCGAACCATGTATAACCCATTAAGGCGATTTGATAAAAAAGAAATTGTTCCGTCAGAGATCGATAATTATTTCCGCTACTCTGAATTGGATGGCTATGTACACGATATGGGCGCCGCTCAATTGGGAGGTGTGGGTGGTCATGCGGGACTGTTTTCGAATGCTTATGAGGTGGCTGTGATGATGCAGCTTTATTTAAAGAAAGGACGTTACAATGGTCAACAATATTTTAACGAGACAACTTTTGATGCTTTTAATACTTGTTACTATTGTGATCAAAATGTCCGACGAGGGGTTGGATTGGATAAACCTTTCCTAGAAGGGGGCAGTAAAAACACCTACGATTTTATCTCGCCCAAGAGTTTTGGCCATCTTGGATTTACAGGTACCTATGCATGGGCTGACCCAGAAACCGAAATAGTCTTTGTATTTTTATCCAATCGGACCTACCCTAGTATGGAAAATAATTTACTGGGAGAGCATAATATTAGAACTCGTATGCAACAATTGGTGTACGATGCACGTACTGATTAAAAACCAGGAACACCACTACTGCCTATGGCAAGTGAAGTTTTTTGATCGGAATACACTAATGACCACTGAAATGAATATAACCCTAATCGTAACCATTGACAATAGTATAAGCAGATGAAAATAGGAATCGTATGTTATCCAACTTTTGGAGGGAGTGGTGTGGTGGCTACCGAATTAGGGCATGCATTATCTCAAAAAGGCCACGAGATTCATTTTATTACCTATCACCAGCCGGTTCGTTTGAATACACTTCAGGCAAATATTCACTTTCATGAAGTAACTGTTCCAGATTATCCTTTATTTCAATACCAGCCATATGAACTGGCTTTATCTAGTAAACTGGTTCAGGTGGTCAAACAAGAGCAATTAGAGCTCTTGCACGTTCACTATGCTATTCCGCATGCTTACGCAGCCTATATGGCACAGAAGATGTTAGAAGATCAAGGGATTTCAATTCCATTTGTGACAACCCTTCACGGCACAGATATTACCCTTGTAGGGAGCCATCCTTTTTATAAGGACGCAGTAGCTTTTAGCATAAACCATTCCAATGTGGTTACTTCGGTATCCCATAGCCTCAAGGAGGACACCCAGCGATTGTTCCATATCAAAAAGGACATCCAAGTCATCTATAACTTTATTGATGCCGATTTTTACAAATCTCGGCAGCCTCCTTGCGAGCGAGAAATAATTGTTTCTAGAGAAGAAAAAATAATTACACATATCAGTAATTTCCGTCCACTCAAGCGAGTTCTGGATGTTATTAAAACCTTTGCTTTGATTACAGAGAAATGCCCTGCAAAACTTCTAATGGTGGGAGATGGAATAGATAAAAGCAAAGCACAAGCCTATTGTAAAGAGCGAGGAATAGAAGATCAAGTTTTGTTTCTTGGAAAAAGCAATGAAATAGATCGAATTTTGTGCTTTTCAGATTTATTTCTACTCCCTTCAGAAAAAGAAAGTTTCGGATTGTCTGCCTTAGAAGCAATGATTCATAAGGTCCCTGTAATTTCTTCTAATGCTGGTGGGCTCCCTGAAATTAACAAAGAAGGCTTCTCAGGTTATTTATTAGATGTTGGAGACTACCAAGGAATGGCAGCAAGGGGACTAGAGCTACTCCTAGATACAGAAAAACACAATAGTTTTAAAAACAATGCTTTCGAGCAAGCGCTTCAGTTTGATTTAAAGAAAATTGTCAATCAGTACGAGAATGTTTATCAAAAAGCCATTCTTTCTAAAACGTACTAATTAGGATGGTAAATCTTGACTGCTTCGGCATAGACTTTCGCTTTGTCTAGTGTCATTTTCTTTGTTTTTTTGACAGCATATAAATCCATCTGATCATTGTAATGGGGTGAATCTAGATGATCGGAGCTCCCATAAGAGATTACAGATTCAATTTCGGGACCCATAGGGGTAAACTTGATCAGTCCGATATAGGATTCTCCAGCAACAATTTTGATTTTCCCGTCCTCATATGGTGTGCCATGCATCGCTGTAAGGACATCGGGCATACCCCATATTCCTATTTCTTTATCACCGCGTACCAGTTTTTGGAAGTCTCCTAGCGTCACGTCAAGGGTCTTAAAATTTTTAAGCATGTAGGCTTTGGTTTCCCTTAGTACATCTAAGAGATGGGTGACTGGGAAAATTTTATCTCCAGGTAGTTTTCGAGCATATTGGATGCTTTTGTAGTAAAAAATAGCAAAAGCTCCAGCACCAAGAGAGGTAGAATTGGTATAGCGATCCCAGTTTTGAATTCGTTCAATCAACACTTTTAATTTTGGATATTTAGAAGCCTCAAGGGTGCTTAAGGCATTGATATTCATAAATGAATATTGAAAAGGTATAGGAAAACGATTATCGTATTTGATGCGTTTGAAATCGTCAAAATCAACACGGTCGTATTGGTCAATAAGTTCTTTTAGTCGGTAGGAACGGTTGTTGTCAAACTCTTCAAACCCCATGTTCTTTGAAAAAGCAGTGATGTCAGGATTATCAGCGGTGTCTGAGGAAAGGAAGGGGGAGTGGTTTGCATTATAAAAATAGCCCGATTGGGGTTGAATCACTTGCGGTAAGTCTTCGATGGCATAGGTCTCTTTCCAAAGTGTTTTTCGGGTGTTTCCTGGAACGGTATTTTTCCAATCATAACCTTGTGCACGCTTGGGGATTAATCCATTAGAGATGTAAAAAATGGTATCATTCCGATCGGCATAACCAATGTTGTAACCGGGAATGGCTTTCATTTTCAGAATAGTATAGAACTCACTAAAGCTTTTCGCCTTATTCATTCGCCACCATTGTTCCAAACCCCTTACATCAAAGAGAGCAGGGGTTCGAATGGCATAGTAGCCACTTTTATTTTTGAGGGTGGGACCAAAAATGCTTTCATAGTAACTACGCTTGATTCGTATGGGAATTCCTAGAAA
The DNA here is from genome assembly GCA_938041595.1 of uncultured Flavobacteriaceae bacterium. GTDB lineage: Bacteria > Bacteroidota > Bacteroidia > Flavobacteriales > Flavobacteriaceae > UBA11891. The sequence goes on from CALITN010000004.1 coordinate 3,265, forward strand.
TCGAAATGTGATTTTGGCTTTTTTCTTTGTGAGAGTAAGGTATTCGTTATCTACTCGATATTGCAGTTTGTTTTTAGGATGCATTTCTAAAGCAAAAACATCAGTTTTATCAGGATTGTTTACGGTGTGTGACCATCCTAAATATTCGTTTACTCCAATCAGTATATTTGGGCTTCCAGCAAAAAGAGTTCCCAGAATATTGGTGCCTTCTTCAGAACATAGGTGGGCTTCATACCAGGAAACGGGGCCGTCCAATGGTTGGTGGGTATTAATAGCGAGATAGGTATATCCGTCCTTGGTTTTGGTGCTATTGAACCCAAAGGTATTGGATCCCTGCGGTTGCTTTTCAGCCGGGCTCACTTGATTACCGACAATATCACCAACAGCTTTGTCTCCTCGTGATGAAATAAACAACTGTAGTTGGGCGTAGCGGAGCATCATTTTGGGAGTTATGGGGAAAAGTTCGCTCACTAATACTTCTTCTGGGTGGGCTTCGGCATAGCTATTGAGCCCTTGGGCGTAC
>CALITN010000005.1 GCA_938041595.1 uncultured Flavobacteriaceae bacterium
TCCATCATTGGGATAAAAGACACCATGGCGAGTGCACTAAAGAGGGCATAAAAAATATTACAAACAACATTCAGTACGGCATATCCCCAAAAGGGTTTAGCAAACGTTATGATTTTTTGAAAGTAGTGCATCATAGCTGTAAATCCATTTCTAGGGCATGTAGTTGTTGTTCTATTTGATTTCGATTGAAAGCCCAGCTTTGGTCGGGTTGATAGGTACCTGCGGCGCTGAGGTAAAATTTAATTTTGGGCTCTGTCCCACTGGGGCGAAGAGCTAGTCGGCTTCCGTTGGCCATTTCGAAGATAAGTACATTTGCCTTAGGTAGCGATAGGGGGATTTTGACTCCCGTTTCCTGGTTTTGTTCCATTCCTTTTTGATAGTCGTACATTTTAACGATGTCACTTCCTCCAAGCTTTTTTGGGGGGTTGCTGCGATAGTCACGCATCATTTCAAGGATGGCTTCTGCTCCAGCAGCGCCTTCTTTATTAAGGGAAATTAATTTTTCATATTGAAAACCGTATTTCTGGTAGCAAGCAATTAGCTGGTCCAAAAGCGTCATTCCTTTATTTTTGAGATAGCTAGCCAATGCTGCAGTCAATAGACTAGCAGATACAGCATCTTTATCACGCACGGCAGATCCTAATAAAAAACCATAGCTTTCTTCACCACCACAGAGGAAGGTTTTGGAGGGGTTTTTCTCAACAACATCGGCAATCCACTTGAAGCCTGTTAGGGTAGTGAAACATTCTATTTGGTAAACCTCCGCAATGACTTGCATCAGCGGAGTTGATACGATGGTCGAGGCAATAAAGGCTTGGTTTGGGAGTTTGTCATTCGCCTTTAGGCGTTCCAATACAAAATCAGTCAATAAAAGCATCAACTGATTCCCATTCAAGAGTTCATAGGTTCCTTCTTGGGTGCGAAAAGCAATTCCCAAACGATCGCAATCTGGATCTGTTCCGATGACGAGATCGCCATTTTCATTTTCTGCCTGACGAATCGCTAGGGAGAGGGCTTCCCGTTCTTCGGGATTGGGTGAGGTCACGGTAGGAAAGTCTCCATCGGGGTGCATTTGCTCTTTCACAATAGAAAAGGACTCAAAACCAGCTTGTTGGAATACTTTGGGAATGGCAGTGATAGCTGTGCCATGAAGGGGAGTAAAAACAATTTTAACCTCTTTTGGCTTTACGGGAGCTTCGGGTAATAATTCTATGACCGTTTTCCAATATGCTTGATCTACCTCAATGTCTATGGGGTGAATAGATGCTTTGGCAGGCTCGAAACAAAGCTGGTCGTAGGGGACAGCATCGATGGCTTTCATAATGTTTTCATCGTGGGGCGGAACAGTTTGTCCGCCATCTTCCCAGTAAACTTTGTATCCATTATAAATGGGTGGATTGTGCGAAGCGGTAAGGACAATCCCAGCCTGAGCATTGAGATGCCGTACAGCAAAGGACAGTTCTGGGGTGGTTCTGAGTTCCGTAAAAAGTGCTACTTCCACTTTATTGGCGGCAAACACAGTAGCCACTTGCTGAGCCAACGATTGACTGTTGTGTCTTGAGTCGTACGCAACAACCACTTTGGGTGTTTTGTCCGGGAAAGATTGATGCAAGTAACGGGCTAGTCCTTGGGTACATCGTCCAAGGGTGTATTTGTTAATGCGATTGGTGCCAACACCCATTTTACCGCGCATTCCACCAGTACCAAAACTTAAATCTTTATAAAAGGCATCGTAAAGAGCTTCGGGGTCTTTTTGAAGTTTTTGGAGTTCTTGATGCGTTTGGGTATCAAAAACGTCACTTTGCCAAAGGCGGACTTTTTCATTAATTTCCATGGGTGGGGGTCATACTATTGATAATGTAACGGTCTTTATGAGGACGCCCTTTGAGAATCAATTCAGCGAGAAAACCAGCAATAAAAAACTGCGCTCCGAGAATCATGGTGGTCAAGGCGATATAAAATTCAGGGCGTTGGCTGATCAGACGGCTGCTGGTGTGGATAAATAATTTGTCGATGCCTAAATAGGCAGTAAAACCAAATCCTAAGAGAAGCATCAGGGTGCCGAGCAGGCCAAAAAAGTGCATGGGATATTTCCCAAAACGGTGTAAAAACCAAAGCGTGATAAGATCTAAAAAACCACGCACAAAGCGTTCGACACCAAACTTTGATTTTCCGTATTTGCGGGCTTGATGCTGAACCACTTTTTCTCCTATTTTCTGAAAGCCACTCTGCGCGGCCAATACAGGAATGTAGCGGTGCATTTCTCCATAAACCTCAATCGTTTGAATGACTTCTTTTTTGTACACTTTGAGCCCGCAATTGAAATCGTGTAAATAAATCCCAGAAACACGCCGTGCAGCCCAATTAAAAAGACGAGAAGGGAGGTTTTTAAACAATATGGAATCAAAGCGTTTCTTTTTCCAACCTGAAATCAAATCCCATTGGTTTTCTTCTAGCAATGCTGTCATGGGCAGGATTTCTTCGGGAGAATCTTGCAGGTCAGCATCTAAGGTGACCACATAATCTCCTTGAACACGAGCAAAAGCGGCATGGAGGGCTTGCGATTTTCCATAGTTTCGTTGGAAACGGATGCCTTTGATGTGAGAATGTTTGGCAGCTAGTTGACTGATAACTTCCCAAGAATCGTCGGTACTACCATCGTCTACAAAGAGAATTTCATAAGAACGGCCCTTTAGCGATTGGTTAATCCACTGTTGCAATTCCACCAAGGATTCGGCTTCGTTTAGTAAGGGAACGACGAGGGAGAATTGCATAGCGCTTTGAAATTTTTTCAAAGGTACAAAACCCTTGGTTTATTCCGGACGCGCGCGCTTTAGGATTAGACCTGTTACCAATGAGGTTAGGAACCCAAAAAACAGACTGAAAATCAGAATAAAAGCAGCAATGACTCCTATGCCCTGAAATTTCTCCATCATGTCTAGACTGATTTGAAGTTGTTCTTGTGACATTTCAGGATTTTCATCAATCATTTTTTCTTTGGCAAATTCCATCACTTTAGCCATATATCCTGGCTCCAAAACATACATCAACAAAGCAGTATA
>CALITN010000006.1 GCA_938041595.1 uncultured Flavobacteriaceae bacterium
GTAATTTTTTCAAGTAGCATGCTCCAAAGATAGGGCATCCACCCGTGGGTGTTACATTTTTGTATTTTTGCGAGGTGGAAATGCTTTTGGACGATTCGTATTTTATGAAACAAGCTTTGGTGGAAGCCCAAAAAGCTTATGAAAAGGACGAGGTTCCAGTAGGTGCTGTGGTGGTGGTTCAACAAAAAATCATTGCTCGAGCCCACAATCTAACAGAGCAGCTTCATGATGTAACGGCCCATGCGGAGATGCAAGCCATTACTTCTGCAGCCAATTATCTCAATGGGAAATATCTGAAAGGCTGCACGCTCTATGTGACTTTAGAACCCTGTGTGATGTGTGCGGGGGCTTTATATTGGAGTCAGTTAGAACGGGTGGTTTTTGCGGCAGCAGATCCCAAACGGGGTTTTGTTTCGGCCGAGGTAGGGTTGCATCCCAAAACCATTTACACTCAAGGGGTGATGGAAACGGAAGCCCTTGATTTGATGCAGCAATTTTTCATCCAAAAAAGGGGGTAAAAAAAAAGCGCCTATTAGGCGCTTTTAGCAGTTTGTATATATATTATAAAAGCTTAATCTGAGAAGCTTGCTTCCCTTTTTTACCTTCTTCTTCTACATACTCAACTTTGTCACCCTCATGGAGTGTCAACCCGTCTAGGGCTGTAACGTGTACGAATACGTCATCTCCTGACTCATCGTTTGTAATGAAACCAAATCCTTTGGACTCATTGAAAAATTTAACTGTACCAGTCATATTGTTATTTACTAATTTTCTGCAAGTTACGTCAATTAATTGGAGGGCAAGGTTTTTCCGCTTATTATTCCTGTTTTTTTTTGGAACGCATTTTCTCTATGTTTTCTGGCGTCAGGGTATAATCGGATAGCGATTTGCCTTTCCAACGATGATATAGAAAAAGCGGAAGGTATATAAAGACGGCACCTAAAACCGAAAAACCAATGATTTTTTCACCCAGTGCGTAGTTTTGTGTCCGAGTATAAAAGCCAAAAGCCAGTCCGCCCAACCAAGAGAAGAACAAAAGATGAAGTACTATTTTCATGTCTGGTCTTTGGACTGAATCACAAGTGCCAGTTCATCCAATTGACTGGCATCAATAGCCGTTGGGGCATCAATCATCAAATCGCGACCACTATTGTTTTTTGGGAAAGCGATAAAATCACGGATGGTTTCCTGTCCTCCCAAAATAGCCACCAAACGATCGAGTCCAAAAGCGATGCCACCATGCGGCGGTGCTCCGTATTGAAAGGCATTCATTAAAAAGCCAAACTGCGCCTGGGCCTCTTCAGGGGTAAAACCGAGTAGGTCAAACATCTTTTGCTGTAAATCAGCATCGTGGATTCGAATGGATCCACCTCCAATTTCATTTCCATTCAGGACCAAGTCATAAGCATTGGCTTTTACCTTTCCTGGGTCAGTGGAAAGAAGTTCTATTTCTTCGGTTTTTGGAGCAGTAAAAGGGTGGTGCATGGCATGGTATCGCTGGCTTTCTTCATCCCATTCCAAGAGGGGAAAGTCAGTAACCCAAAGGGGTGCAAAAACACTGGGGTCACGCAATTCCAATCGCTCTGCCATCTCCATTCGCAAGGCACTGAGTTGACTTCGGGTACTGTCTTTAGCTCCTGCCATTACGAGCATCAAGTCACCGGGTTGCGCGCCAGTAGTTTTTGCCCAAGCACTCAAGTCTTCGGCAGTAAAAAATTTATCTACTGAAGATTTGAAACTTCCATCGGCATTGTATTTGGCCCAGACCAGACCCAAAGCCCCTATTTGGGGCCGCTTTACCCAGTCGATTAGGGCGTCAATTTGTTTACGGGTGTATTCAGCGGCTCCAGGAACGGCAATTCCAACGACCAATTCTTGGCTGTCAAAAACACCAAAGCCTTTGCCTTGTGCCACAGTATTCATTTCGCCAAACTCCATTCCAAAACGGATATCCGGCTTGTCATTGCCAAAGCGACGCATCGCTTCTTCGTAGGGCATTCGTGGGAATTCCCCGGGGTCCACTCCGTGGATACGCTGGATTAAATGGCGCGTAAGCCCTTCAAATTGATTCAGAATATCGTCTTGTTCCACAAAGGTCAATTCGCAGTCAATCTGGGTAAATTCTGGTTGGCGATCAGCACGAAGGTCTTCGTCTCGAAAGCACTTTACAATCTGGAAATATTTATCTATTCCACCCACCATCAGCAATTGCTTGAAGGTTTGAGGTGACTGTGGTAGGGCATAGAATTCCCCTTTGTGCATGCGGGATGGAACTACAAAATCTCGCGCTCCCTCTGGAGTTGACTTGATTAAATAGGGTGTCTCTATTTCTATAAAATCAGCTTCGGAAAGATAGTTGCGAACGGCAAGGGTCACTTGATGTCGAAATAACAAATTATCCCGGACGGGCTTTCTTCGGATATCGAGATAGCGGTATTGCATTCGTAGTTCTTCTCCACCGTCAGTATTATCCTCAATGGTAAAAGGAGGGGTACTAGCAGTATTCATTATGTGTAGTTGATCCGCTAGAATTTCAATAGCCCCTGTATTCATATTGGGGTTTTTGGATTCTCTTTCAATAACCTCTCCTTGAATTTGGATTACAAATTCACGACCCAAGCTTTGCGCTTTTTCAAAGACAGCTTTGGGGGTACGTTCCGAATCAAAAATGATTTGTGTAATACCATAGCGATCGCGGAGATCTACCCATAGCATAAATCCCTTGTTTCGGGTTTTTTGAACCCATCCGGCTAGGGTCACTCGCTGCCCGACCTCAGTAAGGCCTAAAGCACCACAATTGGTTGTTCGAAGCATATGCAGTTTCTAATTCTCGGCTAAGGTATTAAGTTCTTTTGGCTTTCGGAATGCTTGAATCCGCAATTTCAATCGATAAATAAGGAAAAAACAAGCAGGAACGATAACCAGGGTTAAGAAGGTAGCAAAGGTTAATCCAAAGATTACGGTCCATGCCAAAGGTCCCCAGAAAATCACATTGTCTCCTCCGACATAAATTTTGGCATCCCATTCACTTACCAAAGAAAAAAAGTTTATGTTGAGTCCAGTGGCTAAGGGAATCAACCCTAAGATTGTAGTGATAGCCGTAAGTAATACTGGGCGCAATCGTGCCACACCACCACCAATGATGGCCTCTCGAACTTCGGCACGTGGGAGCAGTTGATCAAAGGGCAAGCCAAGGTCTTCTTTACGACGAGCAATCAAAAGCTGTGTGTAGTCGATTAAAACTACACCATTATTGACCACAATCCCCGAAAGCGAGATGATTCCCATCATGGTCATCATGATCACAAAAGGCATACGGAAAATACTGATTCCGTATAGGACCCCTGTAAAACTTAAGAAGATGGAGAGGAGGATAATTAATGGATTGGAGATGGAGTTGAATTGGAGAACGAGTAAGAATAGAATCAAACCAAGAGCGGTGAATAAGGCTCCAGTCAAAAAGTTCATATTGGTTTCCTGTTCAGCAATTTCTCCAGTAAACTCATAGGCTACCTCGTTGGGCAGTTGGGTGTATCCGGTCAGACTTTGCTTGATGTTATCAACCACTTCGTTGGCGTTGTATCCGGCAAGAACAGCTGAATAAAGGGTTACTACTCGACGGAGATCTTTATGCTTGATGGCACTAAAGGAGGTTGTGTTTTCCAAATTTGCCACGGCACTCACTGGAACTTCTTTGATACGCCCACTGGCTTGATCGCGGAATACGATGTATTGATCGAGGAGTACTTCTGTATTCTGGCGTTCCTCTTCATCAAAGCGAACATTGATATCATAGTCTTCTCCGTTTTTCTTGTAAATCCCGGCTTTTTCGCCAAACAATGCGCGTCGTAGTTGTTGTCCGATTTGTCCAGCGGTAACCCCTAAACTTCCAGATTTGCGTCGGTCAATTTCAACGGCCAAACCAGGCTTACTTTTGTTGACATCAATCTTTAGTTCTTCTACGCCTGGAATATTCTCTATGTTGAGGTAGCTACGCATGTTTTCAGCCTCAAAAATCAACTGATCGTAATCCTCACCGCTGATTTCGATATTTACAGGATATCCTGCCGAGGGGCCTGCACCTGTTTTTTCTACCGAAATGGCAATCCCTGGGAATTTGTTTTTTAGTGCTTGTTGGATTTCCATACGCATGGTTTCGGAAGACAATCCGCGACGGAATTTGAACTCTGTCATGGTCAGGGTGATTTTAGCCTTGTGGGGCATGTCCTGATCTCCTCCTCGATCTGTTTCAGGGTTTTGTGCCCCCGCTCCGACCACCGCGACATTAGAATCAATCATAAAATTGGTGTCTCCATCTCGGTATTTTTCATTGTCAATTACTTTTCTGACTTCTTCTTCAATGAGTTTTGCCGTGGTGTTGGTTTTGTCAATGGAAGTTCCTTCGGGATATTCTGAGTAAATCAGAATTTGTTGTGGCTCATTTTCGGGAAAAAACTCCACCTTGGGTGCTGCAAGTCCTAAAATAATGAAGGAAGAAAAGAGCAATCCAATGGTGCCAAATAAAAAGAAATAGGGCTTGCGACCCGTAAGGGCAAAGGTTAAGGCACGACGGTAGCGATTTTCTAAGGTTGCTAGTGTATGGGATTGGAAGTAAACAGCCCATCGTTTGATGAAAAACTTATAGGCCCAGAACAAAGCAGTGATTAACAGCATGAGTGTTCCCAATGCACGAAGTGTTCCGACATTAAAAATTAAAATAAATCCCAATCCTCCCAATATAAAGGTCAATCGCCAAAGACTTTTTTGCGTGAGTTCACGATCGCCCACTTCCATAAAACGAGACACTAGTACGGAGTTGAAAAAGATGGCTACAAATAATGAGGATCCCAAAACGATGGAAAGTGTCATGGGGAAGAAAATCATAAACTCACCCATCAAACCAGGCCAAAAACCAAGGGGTAAAAAGGCAGCAATGGTGGTTGCTGTGGAAATAATAATTGGGTAGGCGATTTCACCGATTCCTTTTTTGGCGGCTTCAATAGCACTCATGCCTTCTTTTTCCATCAAGCGATAGGCATTTTCAATCACCACAATTCCATTGTCCACGAGCATCCCCAATCCCATGATGAGTCCAAAAAGGACCATGGTATTAATTGTATTGCCCAAGAAGTCCAAAATCATAAAAGACATAAACATGGACATGGGAATCGCAAAACCGACAAAAAGGGCATTGCGGAAACCGAGGAAAAACATCAAAACAGTGATAACCAGCAATACCCCAAAAATGATATTGTTGGCCAAGTCGCTTACAATGTTCTTAGTGGTATTGGATTGGTCGTTGGAAATTTCAACAGCAATGGATGATGGAAATTCATTTGCTACGGTCTTGTTGATAATAGCTCGTATTTCTTCTACCGTTTTGATTAGATTTTTTCCACTACGTTTTTTGACATCCAAAACAAGGGCTTTGATCCCTTTGGATCGAGCAAAAGAATTGATTTCTTTTTCTTTGAAACGGATATCAGCAACGTCACCCAAATAAACGGTTCCGTTTTGATTTTTGATTACTACTTCTGCAAGGTCTTCAGGGGCTTCGATTTCGCCTAGTACGCGGATGTTTCTTCGAAGGCCATCACCGACAACATTCCCAGCAGAGATCGTGCTGTTTTCCCGGCTGATGGCGTTGATAATATCATCAAAAGAGATGGTTGCGGCAGATATTTTCATCAAATCCACAGCAATTTCTACTTCAAAATCTTGAACTCCTCGCAAGGCAACTTCCTTGACATCGGGCATTTGCTCGATTCGATCTTGTAGCAATTCTCCATAGTTTTTGAGTTCTTCTATGGGGAGGTCACCCGAAAGACCAACATTGAGAATTGGTATTTCCTCAGAAAGGCTAAACTCAAAAGCCGTAGGTTCAATTTTAGCACCATTGAAGGTGGGCCAATCGGCGGATGAAACCACATTGTCAATTTTGTCTTGCACCTTTATTTTGGCACTTTCCTTACTAATGTTTTCGTCGAACTCAACCGTAATGAGAGAAAAGTTTTCCAAAGAAGAAGAAGTAATTTTCACCAAATTCGGGACTCCTTTGAGTTCTTCCTCTAAGGGATCGGTAATAAGACGCTCCATATCTTCTGGCGTATTTCCAGGGAAAACGGAGCTTACAAAGACTTCATTAGTATTTATTTCAGGGTAGTTTTCTCGAGGCATATTTTGATAGGCCGAGATTCCCAAAAAGAAGAATAGCCCAATGATAACATAAATCACTGTAGCGTGGTCAATGGCCCAAGACGAAAGACCAAATTCTTTGAGTTTAGATGATTTTTTCATGTGCGTTTTCCTTCCTTAGGAGTTGATGATTTTGATCAATTGCTGGTCTTTGGCAAGACGAACGCCTTCCTGAAGGATGCGATCGCCAGCCATAAGTCCTTTAATGATTTCTAGTTTATTATTGGCCTCAGCTCCCGTTTCAATAAATGTTTTAACGGCCTTGTACGTATCTTTTTCACCAGCAACGGGTTTGAGCACAAAGACATAACTTCTTCCGTCTTGGTTTTTTAAAATGTTTTTTAACGGTACCAATAAAGCTTCCGGATTGGTATAGTCATTGAGCAATACCTGAGCAGTCATATTGGGTTTCAAGTTTCCCTCTTTGTTGTCCAAATCTATTTCAACACGAAACGAGCGGTTGTTAGGATTGATATAGTTCCCTACAAGGGATACTTTGGAAACCCATTGTTTTCCAAGAACGGGGACATTGATTTTGGCTTGGGAATTTTTTCGAATGTTGGGGAGATGTTTTTCTGGAATTTCACCAGCTACCTGCATTTTGTCGAGGTTCACAAAACGTAAGATAGGAGTGGCGCCAGGGGCTAGGTTGGCTCCTTTGTCGGCCATGATATGATCCACAATTCCATCAAAAGGGGCACGGATTCGAGTTTTGGCTACTTGATCTTCCATTTGAGAAACACTCTTTTGAAGTGCCTTGAAAGCTGTTTTTGATTGTAGGTATTGGATTTCGGAACCAATCTTTTGAGCCCAAAGTTTTTCCTGACGTTCATAGGTGGTTTTGGCTAATTCTAATTGCAGGCGTAATTGCTCCAATTGATCTTGCATTCCGCCATCACTGAGTCGAACCAAAAGTGTTCCTTTATCCACACGCTGTCCTTCCGTTACATAGATGGCTTTTAAAAGACCGGGTAGCTCAGGATATATGACTAGGTTTTGATCGGTATCAATGGTTCCTTGGAAACTTACGTAATGTTTGAATTCTTGCGGGGTAATCAACATATCGGTACCCAAAAGCAATTTCTTTTCTGAATTTTGATTGCGGATAGCCGTATCAAGCTTATCAATGTCTTGTTTGAGACTATTGAGTTCTTTTTGCTTTTGTGTTTTCAGATTTTGAATAGCTGCTAAAGAGCCATTGGTAATCAGTTCGTCAATATTGACTGGAGCTTCTCCACCACATTGGGTGAGCAGTAAAAGACTGAATAGAAAGAGATATTTTTTCATGGTGTTTTATTTCGGAGTATTGGTGAGGATTTCGAGTTTGGTCTTGGCATCAATAACGGCCTTCATAGACTGCAGGTATTGATTTTGGATACTGTACAGTTGTTGCTGTGCCTGTCGAAGTTCAAAGCTACTGCTGATTCCTTCTAAAAATTTGATTTTATTTTTTTGTTCGATGCGTTCAGCCAAAGCCAGATCTTCTTTGGAAGTGGCATAGGTTTTTAAGGCTAGATTCAGATCATTGAGCGTCATTTCCAACTCAATCAAAAGTCGGTTGCGTGTATCGGTGAGCTGATTTTCAGCTTGTTCCACAGCAAGCTTGGCTTTTTGATTATTGGCCGATCGCATCAGTGAACTAAAAATGGGGACTTTTAAATTGAGTCCAAGTAGAGATGAACCAAACCATTTTTGATTGGAATCAGTAAAGCTGAATTCATTGCTGTTTCCTGTATAGGTACCATTCAAAAAGGCAGATAACCGCGGAAGCCCTTTGGACTTTTCATAACGGTAGAGCAAGGTTTCAGATTCACGATTGTTTTCAGCAAGTTTTAAATCGACATTATTTTCGATGTTTAGCTCATTGGGACTTCCAGTGTCCAGCATTTTTAGGGCAAGTAGTTCCTCCAAGGATTGTTCCAAAGCAAGACTTTCTTCTTCAGGCATCCCAAGAATCCACTTAAGCATATCAAGGGTAATGATCTTAAGGTTGTTGGCATATTTGAGTTGTGTATCTAATCGTGAAAGGGTTAGGGCTAGTTGCTCAGCGTTTTCTTCTTCCGCAAAGCCATTGGCAACAATCTTTTTTGTTTCCTCTAGGGTTTTTTGCAGATTGGCTTTGTTTTTGGCAAGGATAGCGGCGTTTTCACGTGCCAACAGCACGGTTCCATAAGCGTCTACAATAGCTTTACGAACTTCCAAGCCAGCTTTTTCATAACCGATTTCTGAGATTTCTAAGAAAATTTTGGAGGCTTGTACGCCTACGATATAAGAGCCGTCAAAGAGCAATTGATTGAGCCCAATACTTCCCACCATATTCTGAGTAGTTCCGAACTGTACCTCTGCAAATTCTCCTTCTTTTCCTCCAAAAAACTGAGCGGGAATCAAAGAAACGGGGAGCTCTAAAAAGTTTTGATAGCTTCCCGAGGCAATGATTTGTGGGAGTCCAATCGCAATAGTGGCCCAACGCTCCTTGTATGCTTTTTGAATTTCGAGGCTTGCATTCTGCATGGTAGGGTTGTTGGCCATTCCGTATTCTATAGCTCCCTGCAAATCAAGAACCGTTGCCTTTTCCTGGGCTTCTAGTCCTAGTGATAGTAAAAGTGAAAAATAGAAAATCCGTTTTATCATAGTTTCTTTTCGGTGTTATACTGTTCTAGTAGAGCCACTCCTTTGGAAGTTGCAATGGCCCGAAGATGGTAGTCGTAGTACTTTTCGAGGAGTTCATTGGGATTGTAATCGGAATCTGAGAAGAGTTCCGGATTGCACAAGCCATGGAATCCGTTAAAATAAAGGCGAGTAATGAAATCAATATCAATTGATGCGCGAAATAAACCCATATCAATGCCCCGCTTAAGACTCTCTTTGAAACCCTTACCCATTGTTTTGAGTTCTCTCTTTTTCAGGTTGGCATAAATCTCAGGGTAGTATTTCTGCAATTGGTATTCTGGTGAACGGCTGCTGTTTGAAATGTGTTTTAAAGCCAGCTTTTTTACCTCAAAAATCCCCTCGATGGGATTGGCTTCATTTTTTTGAATATTGTTGATTCGTTCTCTTAAATCGTTAAATACAAAATCAACACAGGCATCTATCAATTCTGTTTTGTTGGCAAAATGTTCGTAGATGGTTTTTTTGGAAATAGCTAGTTGACCTGCAATATCATCCATAGTAACACTCTTGAATCCAAACTGGATAAATTCTTTCAGTGATGTCTTAAGGATTTTATTTTTCATGGCTGTTCCCACGCGAAAATAACACGGAAACTATAAATACCAAATTAGTTTCTAACGTTTTTTGGGGAGAGATTTTGAGAGATGGTATAATTATTTTGAGCCTCTTGAGGAGCATCCAGTCTTTATTTTCCCATCCAGACTTTTATATATACCCTAGGGATCCTATGTTCTTAGGAGTTTTATACCTCTTTGGAATTGTCGTATTTTTGTGGTGTATGAAAGCATTAAAGGCCGCGCAGTCTCTGTTTTTAGCCTATATGGCAAAAGAACTACCCAATGAAAAACCTGACCAACTCTATGGGCCACTTCGGTACATCATGGAACTGGGAGGAAAACGGATTCGTCCATTGCTAGCACTTTGGGCTTGCGAAGCTAGTGGTCAAGCTTCCGAGAAGGCACTCCCTGTGGCCCTTGCGGTGGAAGCTTTTCACAATTTCAGTTTAATTCACGACGATATTATGGATGACGCTCCTTTGCGGCGAGGGGCTGCTACCGTCCACGAAAAATGGGATACGAACACTGGAATACTCTCGGGAGATGTTCTTTTGGTTTGCGCATATCAGTTTTTGGAAGAATACGAAGGTGATGTATTCAAACAATTGACCAAAACGTTTAGTGAGACCGCACGATGGGTATGTGAAGGGCAGCAAATGGATATGGATTTCCCCAATCAGAAGACGGTACTATTGCCCGATTATATTGAAATGATTCGTAAAAAAACAGCTGTTTTACTTGGATCAAGTCTAAAGATGGGTGCTATTGCTGGGGGGTTGTCCTTGGCTAAAAGTCAATTGTTTTTTGATTTTGGTGAAAACCTGGGTATTGCCTTTCAACTTCAAGATGATTATCTAGATGCTTTTGGCAATCCAGAAACCTTCGGAAAGCAAGTAGGAGGAGATATCATTGAAAACAAAAAAACCTACCTCTTTATCCATGCATCGGAACATCTTCAGGGGGCGCCAAAGGAAGCCTTAGTGGCATATTTTGAAAGCCAACCGGAGAATTCAACAGCCAAAGTGGATGCTGTTAAAGACTTATTTCAACAGGCAGAGGCCCCCCGGGCTATTAAGGCAGAGATGGAAGTGTATCTGGCAAGGGCTTTTACGGCATTGCAGGGGTTACATCTTTCAGAGACACATGAGCAATTGTTTACCGATCTGGCGTATTATTTAATCCAGCGAGACGTTTAGAAAAGGCGCTTCCATAAGGCATGGACAAACCAGTGTATCGGGAAAGAACGCATAATCATCAGATCTTCTCCCAAAGAGGTTTTATTACTCAGAAATTTAAGGATACGCTGAACGGAATTTTTCTGAAACATCAACCGAAAGAGCTCACTTCCTCGTGAATTATAGCGGGCTAGAACGTCTAAAAAAAGAAGGTCGTAAAAAGCAAATTTGGAGGGCTTATAAAAGGTGTTTAAGGGTTTTTTAGTTTGTAAAAAAGCGACTAATCTTTCGGTTTGTTCAAGTGTGTTTTGAAAGGTATAGCCCGTGCTTGCTTTGGTCCAGCCACCAGCGGTTCCAATATGGAGCAAGGAAGATGTATTGTGCTTGTGAAAGGGGTAGGCCGTCATCGGAATACTTCCTTGTTCTGTTTCTAGAATCCTAAATGAGCCAGCACCCATTTTTTCCAAATAAGCCCTAAGGGCTTTTTCATATGTTGCCTTGGGAAGGAGATTGGCAGAAAAAAAGGTATCCTCTAATAATGCCTTATTAGTTGTAAAGGGCAAAACGTACATAAAGCGTGTGGCATCGCTATTGGGGATATCAAAATCCATAAAGGTGAGCTGTTCGGGTGTAAAGCATGGATTTTCTGTTTCGACAATCCATCCCACAAAGTGTTGTTGTAAAAGGGGATATTTCTGCTGTTTTGTAATCCATTCCGGTTGGTAAATACTTGAGAAAACTTGTGCCCCCAAAACAGTACCTTCATTGGTGTGGATGGCAGTTTGCGTATTCTGAGTTTCAATCGAGTTTACCTTGGTATTGAGAAAATCAAATTGAGGATTCGCTTGCAGTTGGGGGAGGATATGATTGTAAAAATCAATTCCTCGGATCATTTTGTAGGTGTAAGGGTTTAGATAGAGGTCTTGAGTAAAACTAGGAGAT
>CALITN010000007.1 GCA_938041595.1 uncultured Flavobacteriaceae bacterium
TTGATCATAAATAAATCAAATGGTTCTAACGATGTTTCCAAAAATAATGGCAACCGTTGATATTCCATTGTACTTGCATCATTCTCATCATCTTACTCATTTGAGAAAATTGCTTGAGTAATTGATTGACTTGCTGCATATCGGTTCCAGAGCCCTTGGCGATGCGCATTTTACGCGAATGATTCATGAGCTTGGGATTGGATCGCTCTTTGGGTGTCATGGAACCGATGATGGCTTCCACATATTTGAAAGCATCGTCATCGATGTCAACGTCCTTCATCATTTTACCCATTCCTGGAATCATCCCCATAAGGTCTTTCATGTTCCCCATTTTCTTGACTTGCTGTATTTGAACAAGGAAGTCATCGAAGCCAAATTGATTTTTGGCAATTTTTTTATTGAGCTGACGCGCTTTTTCTTCATCAAACTGTTCTTGGGCACGCTCCACCAAAGAGACCACATCTCCCATTCCCAAAATACGATCGGCCATCCGATTCGGATAGAAAACATCAAGGGCTTCCATCTTTTCACCGGTACCGATAAACTTGATCGGTTTTTGAACCACTTCCCGAATGGAAAGGGCGGCGCCCCCTCGGGTGTCACCATCCAACTTGGTCAGCACCACGCCATCAAAGTTCAAACGATCGTTAAAAGCTTTGGCAGTATTGACTGCATCTTGCCCTGTCATTGCATCCACCACAAAAAGAGTTTCCTGAGGTGTTATGGCATTGTGAATGGCTTCGATTTCAGCCATAAGCGCTTCATCTACTGCCAAACGACCGGCGGTATCCACCAATACGACATCGCATTTTTGCGCTTTAGCCTCCGCCAATCCTTCCAAAGCAATCTTTACAGGGTTTTTTTCTTCTCGATTGGCAAATACGGGAACACCCACTTGCTCAGCAACAATTTCTAGCTGATCAATGGCCGCTGGACGATAGACATCGCAGGCTACAAGAAGGGGTTTCTTTGCTTTTTTGGTTTTCAAATGCAGCGCCAACTTTCCGGTAAAAGTTGTTTTCCCAGAACCTTGAAGTCCCGACATCAAAACAACGGAGGGTTTGCTATCCAATTGCAATTCGGACTGTTCGCTGCCCATGAGTAGGGTCAGCTCATCCTGAACAATTTTTACCAATAATTGACCCGGTTGAAGGCTGGTCAACACTTTTTGTCCCAGTGCTTTTTCCTTCACACGATTGGTAAATTCTTTGGCGATTTTGAAATTGACATCTGCATCCAAAAGAGCCCTCCGGACTTCCTTGAGTGTTTCTGCAACATTAATCTCGGTGATTTTGCCGTGTCCTTTGAGGACCTGAAAGGCTTTGTCTAGTTTGCCAGAAAGAGATTCGAACATAACAAATAGGTATATCTTACAAAGGTACAGTTTCCGATTTTTCTTTACGAAATCCCATCCTTTTTTTTGTGTCGAAACATCCAATGCATCACCAACACATGAGGAAATGTAATGGCGGCAAGGAATGTAAAAAACAAAGGAAGAAAATAATGTGCTGAAAAATCAACCCAAAAGTAAACCGCCGTTAAACCCAACAAAGCTGCAACCCAATAGAAAAAGGACTCTTTGAAATAGTTTCGAAACTGCTGCATTCTATTATTATTGGCGTAGAGAAATCCAAACTGACTTTTCAGAGATGGAAAACTATGCCAAATCACAAAGTAAAAACCAAAAGCCATAATCAGGCTACTATTGGCCATCACCAGACTCATTAGAAGCAAAAGAAGGAGTTCAAAAAATAAATACTTACGGCTCCCAGCAGAGACCAAAACCATTCCAATAAAAAGAATTGCACTTGCGAGCAGCACCCATTGAAACAAAACGGGTGGAAGTCCATGAGAAGTAATCGTTTGCACTACCTCAATAACAGTATCATCATGAAAATAAAAGATCAAAGAGAAGATAAGACTCCCATAAACAAAATATAAAGGAGCTGATGAAAGGGAATTTGGAAGTCGATACGCCCAATGCTGCTCTCCAAAGTGATAGGCACTGAACAGAACAAAGGTCAATAAGGCAAGCGTAGGAAAAAAGAAAAAGGCCAGTGCCCCACCTACTACAACCGACAAATAAAGTAGAATAAGCCGCAAAACATTGGCTTCTCTGGTGGGTTGGGAAAGAATACGGATATCATTAGCACCATGCAAAATTCCTAGACTTACGATCAGCATACCACCTAGAAGATTTTGAAGTAAGGGAGAAAGTAAAAATCCTAAGAATAAAATAACTAGACTAGCTATAATTTCAATTCTGTAATGTTTCGCCACTGATAATGAGATATTTATAATTTTTGTTCACTTTTTTTACATAAAATATAGTCAGTAAGTTTAATTTTTTCTAAATTTACCTAAACAAAAACAAATAATTGATTTTATTATGGAAAAATTACTTAGTTTAATGGCAGTAGCACCAGCAATGGCTACTGACGATTATGTAGGTTTTACCTTCTTCGTAGGGTGTATGGCCATGATGGCTGCTTCTGCATTCTTCTTTTTATCGATGAACTCTTTTGACGCAAAATGGAGAACTTCTATTTTAGTTTCAGGATTGATTACTTTCATCGCTGCGGTACACTACTGGTACATGAGAGATTACTGGGCAACTAATGCCGAGTCTCCAACATTCTTCCGCTATGTGGATTGGGTGCTTACAGTACCATTGATGTGTGTTGAGTTTTATTTAATCTTAAAAGCTGCCGGTGCTACAAAAGGATTGATGTGGAAATTGATTTTCGCTTCTGTTATTATGCTAGTTACTGGATATTTCGGAGAAGCTGTTTACACTACTGGCGCAGGTCCAGCAACATGGGGAGCTTTATCAGGTGCAGCTTACTTTTACATTTTGTATGAAGTATGGGCTGGTGGAGCGGCTAAGTTAGCAGCTTCAGCAGGTGGTGCAGTACAAAGTGCACACCAAACACTGGTAAAATTCGTATTTATCGGATGGGCAAT
>CALITN010000008.1 GCA_938041595.1 uncultured Flavobacteriaceae bacterium
GAGGATCATTCCAGCGACAGAAGCTGCATTTTCAAGGGCAACACGAGTCACTTTTTTAGGATCGATGATTCCAGCTTTCAGCATGTCCACATAGGTGCCATCTTTGGCATTATAACCATGGTTGGCTTTGCCTTCCAAAACCTTAGAAACAACAACAGAGCCTTCGCCACCGGAATTTTCCACGATTGTTCGAAGGGGTGCTTCAATGGCACGGTGGATGATTTGAACACCTGTTTGTTCATCAGCGGTTTCTCCTTTTAGCGATTCCAAAGATTTTTTGGAGTTAAGCAGAGCAACCCCTCCACCGGCAACAATACCTTCTTCGATGGCTGCACGCGTTGCGTGAAGGGCATCATCAACTCGGTCTTTCTTTTCTTTCATTTCGACTTCAGAAGGAGCACCTACATAAAGAACAGCTACTCCGCCAGCCAATTTCGCCAAACGTTCTTGTAGCTTTTCTTTGTCATAATCGGAGGTAGAGGCTTCAATTTGCGCTTTGATTTGAGCCACTCGTGCCTCGATGTTGGCTGCTTCTCCACTGCCATTGACCACGGTGGTGTTATCTTTGTCGATGGCTACTTTTTCTGCAGTTCCCAACATATCGATGGTAACATTCTCAAGAGTGAATCCACGTTCTTCAGAGATTACTGTACCCCCTGTTAAAATGGCGATGTCTTCAAGCATGGCTTTTCTGCGGTCACCAAAGCCAGGCGCTTTCACAGCCGCAATTTTCAATGATCCTCTAAGTTTGTTCACCACTAAAGTAGCAAGGGCTTCACCGTCAACATCTTCAGCAATGATTAACAAGGGTTTTCCCGATTGGGCGACAGGCTCCAATACAGGAAGCAAATCTTTCATCACCGAAATTTTCTTGTCATAAAGTAAGATGTAAGGTGACTCGAGGTCGGCTTCCATTTTTTCTGAGTTGGTTACAAAGTAAGGGGATAGGTATCCACGATCAAACTGCATTCCTTCGACAACATCTACATAAGTATCTGTTCCTTTGGCTTCTTCGACAGTAATCACCCCTTCTTTTCCAACCTTGTCAAAGGCTTCAGTAATCAATCCGCCGATAGTACTATCGTTATTGGCAGAAATACTGGCTACCTGATTGATTTTCTCAGAAGAGCTTCCGATTTCTTCGGACTGTTCACCAAGGTTTTTCACAATCGCTTCCACCGCCTTGTCAATTCCTCGTTTAAGATCTAATGGATTGGCACCGGCTGCAACATTTTTGAGTCCGTCACGGACAATGGCTTGCGCCAAAATAGTCGCAGTAGTTGTTCCATCACCGGCAAGATCATTGGTTTTAGAAGCTACTTCTTTTACCATCTGGGCACCCATGTTTTCAAGGGCGTCTTCCAGTTCGATTTCTTTGGCAACACTCACACCGTCTTTTGTGACTTGTGGGGCACCAAATGATTTTCCGATGATTACATTTCGTCCTTTTGGACCGAGTGTTACTTTTACGGCATTGGCAAGCGCATCTACCCCGCGCTTGATACCGTCTCTTGCATCAATGTCAAATTCTATTTTCTTTGCCATAATTTCTTAATGTTTTGAATTATACAATTGCGAGTAAATCGTTTTCTTTCATGATGAGGTAGTCTTTTCCCTCATGCTGCAATTCGGTACCGGCGTATTTGCCATACAAAACCTGATCTCCCACTTTTACTGTTATGGGATTTTCTTGGGTACCAGGTCCTACAGCAACGACAGTTCCTTTTTGAGGTTTTTCTTTTGCGGTGTCGGGGATAATAATCCCTGAAGAAGTTTTTGTTTCTGCTGCCGCTGGCTCTACCAGTACTCGGTCGGCTAGTGGTTTGATAGTCATGATTAATTTTTTTTTTATGATAGGGTTAGTGGCACAAATTGTGCCATGCCCAAAAAGAGAATGGTTTGAAAAAAAAAAATGCCAGACTGTCAGTTGTTTGGCATTGAAAGCGTTTAGTTGTTTTGTGGCTCGGGCTCTTCAGGGATTACCTCTGGAAGTACTTGTGGGATGGTTTGCTCAACGGCTCCGTCTTGTATCAAACGAGAGTCTGATGCGCTGGCTCCCCCTGGCAAGGCCATATTGGACAAGAGAATAAGAACAACCAATAGCGTGGCGAGTACCCAAGTACTTCGATCTAAAAAGTCGGTTGTCTTTTGCACGCCACCCATCTGTTGGCCACCACCTCCAAATGATGAGGAAAGTCCGCCGCCTTTTGGATTTTGAACCATCACAACTAGGATTAGTAAAAAACAAACCAAAATGATCAATGTAATAAAGATGGAAAACGTACTCATATATATTTTATTTAGCTTGTTGTAAGCGTTTGATTTCTTTTATCTGGCTTGCAAAGAAAGTGTTTTTTTCTGGATATTTCAAGCTCAGGATTTTATAGGCTTGCAAGGCCTTACGATACTTGTGTTGTTGTACTAAGATTTTAGCCAAGGTTTCGGTCATTAGCTCTTCCTTGACAAATTCCTGTCGTTGGGCTAAATCAATCATTTCACCTTGAGATTCTTCAACGGCTTTGGCTGTGGGAATCTTGGGGTTGTTTTCAATAAAGGCATCAATCATGTCCCATTTATTATTACTTTTCTCGGCAGCATCCACTGCTCTATCCTTGGAAGGATGCTGATCTAGCCATTCTAGGAACGAACGACTTTCCAAAGGCTGTTTTGCAACAGGGGTTGCCTTCTTGGTTTCGGTCTTTAGAGGTGATTTCTTTTTCGCTTTTTTGGTTGTCGGAACTTCTTTTTCTTGTGTGGATGCCTCTTTGGTTTGGGGTGACGGTGTCTTTATGGATTCGGACTGTTGTGATGTTGGTTGTTGTAACTCTTGATCCATCCAGTCTTTGAAAGCGGCTCGATTGTAGGAAAGAATGGCGGCTCTTTCAATGATGCGATCAGCTTCTATTTTTTTCTGTACTTGTGCTGCTTTGGCCAGATAGGCCCACGGGGTTGGGAAATAGGGATAGTTTAGCGTAAGTTGTTCCAAGGCATCGTATTGGGTGCTGCTTTTGGGATCAAATTCTTGTACAATTGCGTCAAACTCTATTCCTACCATTTTGCTAAGGTATCATTAAAAATGTCTTGGGTGATACGATCAAAAATTTCTTTGTGGGCTGTGTCACGGACGTCATAAACTTGGAGCTCGGCAGGGAAGTCATAGAAAAAAGAATAATTTTTTTCCATATCGTCTTCTTCGTTTTTACGATTGAAGTACCGCAGTTTAACACTCATTTTCAATCGGTTTTGTGCGGCTTTAATTTCTGCTGTTGCCGCCATGGGAGTCACGCTATATTCTGTAATCTCCCCTTCGTAAATTAAATCTCCATCGGTATTGACTAAAGATAGATTGGTCTGGTTGAGAAGCAAGTCTTGTAGGGCTAAGGTGAAATCTCTATCCAATCCAGGTTCAACAGTAGATCCGGGACGATTCCCGGCCTGGTTTTCAAAATAGTTTACTTGAAAGGTTTTTGTTCCGGCTGGAATGGAAGCGCCTGTGAAGGAATAGATACCGCATTGGACAAAGAGTATCATAACAAGTGCGAATAGCCCGAAGTAAAGAGATAGAGTGGAAAATTTATTCATCCTCTTCATTGAGATCAAATTGTTTGATTTTTCGATAAAGTGTTCGTTCAGAAATCCCCAGTTCTTGAGCAGCTTTCTTGCGCCGTCCTTTGCTGCGCTCTAGTGCACGGCGGATCATTTCAATTTCTTTTTCTTGTAAGGATAGCGGTTCTTCTTCTTCCACGGTCTCAACAAATTGATACTTGTCCTCGGTCTGTGGTTTGGTGATTTCCAAGTCTGGTGTACTTGGGTGAGTCAATGGAAGGGCTTCTAGTCTTTCTGGAGTTTCTGGAGCCTCCTTGTCACCATAAATTTTATTAATTAAGGACTGGTTTCGTTCTTTAAATTGTGGCTGTTCCTCGGTTTCTAGAAGGTCTAAGGTGAGCTTTTTCAAATCATTCAAATCAGACTTCATATCAAAAAGCACTTTGTAGAGAATTTCTCGTTCTGAGGCAAAGTCACTTTTGGATTGTTCGTTATCAACCAATGCAGGAAGTTGCGAAGAGGTGTTGGGGAGATAGCTACGAAGTTTGTCGGGATTGATGATACGGTCTTGTTCCAGAACTGACATTTGCTCGGCTACATTTCGAAGTTGACGGATATTTCCGCTCCAGCGATGTTGACTTAAAAGCAGCTGTGCGTTTTCGTCCAAACGCAGTGGAGGCATACGATATTTTTCGGCAAAGTCTGCCGCAAATTTGCGGAAGAGTAAATGAATGTCCTCTTTTCGTTCTCGCAGTGGGGGGATATGAATTTCTACAGTACTTAGGCGGTAGTACAGGTCTTCTCGAAATTTATTTTTCTGGATTGCTTCTGACATCTTCACATTTGTGGCCGCAACAATACGCACATTTGTCTTTTGAACTTTGGAGGAACCTACTTTGAAAAATTCACCATTTTCCAATACGCGTAAGAGACGTACTTGTGTGGGTAAAGGAAGCTCTCCCACTTCATCTAGGAAAATAGTACCACCATCTGCTTCTTCAAAGTAGCCACTTCGGGTAGAGGTGGCTCCAGTAAAGGCTCCTTTTTCGTGACCAAAAAGTTCACTATCGATAGTGCCCTCGGGGATGGCACCACAGTTAACAGCAATGTATTTGGCGTGTTTTCTCCCAGAATATTGATGAATGATTCGTGGAATATTTTCTTTTCCAACACCGCTTTCACCAGTGACTAAAACAGAAATTTCGGTTGCAGCAACGCGCAAGGCTTTTTCCAATGCGTGATTGAGTCCGGGATGATTTCCGATGATTCCAAAACGTTGTTTAAGCTGTTGAATCGTATCCATAGATCTCCTGTTAGATTCGGTCTGAATAGCCTTGTGGGGTTCCAATGAGGGTGGCTGTTGTCACTGAGTCAATACGCACTTCTACCAAATCGCCAATCTGATAGTTTTCTTTCGGAAAGACAGCGACGGTATTTTGCGTAGTGCGTCCACTCCAAAACCCTTCAGACCTTTTAGAGGTTTTTTCAATAAGCACGCAAACTGTTTTTCCAATAAATTGCTGGGTTCGGTATTTACTGTGTTCCTGCTGCAGATCAATGATTTCGTTGAGGCGTCTTTTTTTAATAGCTTCGGAGACATCGTCCTCAATTTTTCGGGCAGCCATGGTTCCCGGACGTTCCGAATAGGCAAACATAAAGCCATAGTCGTATTTCACAAAGCGCATTAGGTCAAGGGTGTCTTGGTGATCGGCTTCTGTTTCCGTGGGAAAGCCCGTAATCATGTCGTGAGAAATACCGCAGTCTGGAATAATTTTCCGGATGTTTTCAATCAATTCAAAATACTCTTCACGGCTGTGCAAGCGATTCATTTTTTTCAAAATGCGATTGCTGCCTGATTGAACGGGTAAATGTATGTATTTGCAAATATTGTCGTAAGCTGCCATAGTGTGGAGTACATCCAAAGACATGTCTTGCGGGTTGGAGGTGGAGAATCGAATTCTCATTTTGGGGTGAGCCTCAGCAACAAGTTGCAAGAGTTTTGAAAAATCAACGGCAGTTTTCTGCTGAAGCGGACTTGCGTTTTTAAAGTCTTTTTTTAAGCCGCCACCGTACCATAAATAACTATCGACATTTTGACCCAAAAGGGTTACCTCTTTATAGCCTTCTGTAGCCAAATTATTGACTTCATGGAGAATGCTTTTTGGGTCGCGACTTCTCTCGCGTCCTCGAGTAAAGGGAACCACACAGAACGTACACATATTGTCACAGCCTCTTGTAATCGTGACAAAAGCACTAACCCCATTGGACGACAAGCGAACGGGGGCGATGTCTCCGTAGGTTTCCTCTTTGGAGAGGATCACATTGACGGCCTCACGATTAGCCTCTGCTTCTTCTAAAAGATTGGGAAGGTCTTTGTATGCATCGGGACCTACCACAATATCTACAATTTTTTCTTCTTCTAGAAATTTGTGTTTCAGCCGTTCGGCCATACAACCCAATACGCCCACCTTAACGCCTTTATTTTGTTTTTTCAAATGCTGAAAGTGGGTGAGTCGGTTGCGAACCGTTTGCTCTGCTTTTTCCCGGATTGAGCAGGTATTGACCAAAATCAAATCAGCTTCGGCTAAGGTAGCTGTGGTTTGATACCCTTCTTTTTGCAGAATGGAAGCCACTACTTCACTGTCCGAAAAATTCATTTGACATCCATAGGACTCTAGATACATCTTTTTTGCCGTGGGTGTTTTTCCCGTTTCAGGCAACACCGCTCCGTCGTAAGCCATGGGGTCTTTTTCGGGAAGGGCTGCTTCCATAGCAGTGGAAGTGTGAAGATGGGCTTTACTTTTTGTTGTCATCGACTCTAGGTATCATGGATTGAAATGCTTAATGCAGCCCACAAAATTAAGTAAAGTATCCTAAAAACTGCAAATTTGTCAGGTCGAATGACAGTCGGTGATAAATTCGCAATAGGACTTTAGTTCCTTTACAAATCCTGTTTTTTGAGAGAGAGAAATGAGATACTTCCTATCTTCAAAGTCAAAAACTCCAAAAATCTCTCTACTTTTATCGCGTTAAAAAAAGTGTATGGCTAAGAATCTTGTCATCGTTGAGTCTCCGGCAAAAGCCAAAACGATTGCGAAATATTTAGGGAAAAACTATAAAGTAGTCTCCAGTTATGGACATATTTCAGATTTGCCTTCCAATGAGTTAGGAGTTGACGTCGAGAAGGGATTTGTTCCCAAGTACATTGTTACTTCGGACAAAAAAAAGGTAGTTAGCGAATTGAAATCACATGCCAAAAAAGCGGAAACTGTTTGGCTAGCAAGTGATGAAGACCGCGAAGGAGAGGCCATCGCGTGGCACTTAGCGGAAAATTTAAATCTTCATCCCGATCAGACCAAACGGATCGTTTTTCACGAGATTACCAAAAATGCCATTCTCAAAGCAATTGAAAATCCCCGAACTATCGATTACAACCTAGTCAATGCACAGCAAGCTCGTCGGGTATTGGATCGTTTGGTGGGTTATGAACTCTCCCCCGTATTGTGGCGTAAAGTCAAAGGAGGTTTGTCAGCTGGCCGGGTGCAATCTGTAGCAGTGCGACTGATTGTAGAGCGAGAAAGACAAATTCAAAATTTTAGTCCCGAACAAGTATTCCGTACTGAAGCAAGATTTAAGACGCCAGATAACAAAATGATTCGTGCCCAGTTGATGCACTCTTTCAATGATTTGGAAACAACAGAAAACTTTTTGAATCAGAATGTTGGAGCACAATTTGAAGTAGCTAGTTTGGAAACGAAACCGGCTCAGAAAAATCCTACAGCTCCTTTTACAACCTCGACCCTCCAACAAGAGGCGTCGCGTAAATTATATTTTTCAGTCAGTAAGACCATGACACTCGCACAGCGTTTGTATGAGGCAGGGTTAATCACCTACATGCGTACCGACAGTGTAAACCTATCCAAAGAAGCCTTACAGCAAGCTCAAATACAGATTGAGAAACAATATGGGAAAGCGTATGTAAAAACACGGGTTTATACCACAAAAAACAAAGGAGCACAAGAAGCCCATGAAGCCATTCGTCCTACCGATTTGTCTCGATCAAGTGTTATTGCCGATAGTGATCAGGCGCGTTTGTATGAACTGATTTGGAAACGAACCATCGCTTCACAAATGAGTCCAGCGAAATTAGAACGCACCCAACTTAAGATAAAAGCCTCTACCCATTCTGAAATTTTTCAAGCCAAAGGAGAGGTGCTTTTGTTTGACGGTTTTTTAAAGGTTTACCTGGAGGGGACAGACGAAGAAGATGAAGAAGCACAAGGCATTCTGCCGGCTGTTAGCATTGGTGATACCCTTGCATTGAATTCTCTTCAATCCGTTCAGCGATTTTCCAGACCCCCAGCACGGTATACAGAAGCAAGCTTGGTGAAAAAATTAGAAGAACTGGGAATCGGAAGACCTTCTACCTATGCTCCAACAATATCCACTGTACAGAGTCGTGGGTATGTTGAAAAAGGAACGGATGAAGGTAAAAAAAGAACGTATCTAGAACTCCATTTAGTCGAACGTTCGATTGAGAAAAAACAATGCACCGAACAGATGGGTGCCAATAAAGGAAAACTTGTTCCTACCGATATCGGCGCGATTGTAAATGACTTTTTGGTAGCAAATTTTGAATCCGTCTTGGATTTTGGATTTACGGCACAAGTAGAACAACGTTTTGATGCCATTGCGGAAGGGGATCAGGATTGGTCAAATATGATTCAAGGGTTTTATGATACTTTTCATGAAACGGTCAATCACGTTAAGGAAAACGCTCAGCGTGAATCGGGCGAACGTGTATTAGGAAACCATCCCGAATTAAATAGACCGGTTAAAGTACGTTTGGGAAAATACGGACCCATTGCACAGATAGGAAACCCAGAAGACGAAGACAAACCCGTATTCGCAAGTCTTGCTCCCGGACAACAGTTGGAAACCCTTACCTTGGAAGAAGCCTTGGAGCTTTTTAAACTACCCAAAGATCTTGGGGAATATGATGGGGAAATTATAACTGTCAACAACGGACGTTTCGGTCCTTATGTAAAGCTGGGGAAACTGTTTGTGTCTCTTCCAAAGGATACAGCACCAAGTAATGTGGATCGGGATCAAGCTATTGCATTAATAGAAGAAAAGAGAAAAGCTGACGCACCTATTTATTATTTTGATCAACTGCCAGTATCCAAAGGTGTCGGTCGCTTTGGACCTTTCCTGAAATGGAATGGGCTCTTTATTAATGTCAGTAAGAAGTACAATTTCGATCAGCTTTCGGATTCCGATATCAATACTTTGATTGAAGAAAAAATTCAAAAAGAAAAGGACAAGCTCATTCAGGTTTGGGAAGAAGAGGGAATTCGAATTGAGAAAGCGCGTTGGGGTCGTTCTAATATTCTTAAAGGGAAGCAAAAGGTAGAATTAGGTAAAGATATTGACGCAACAAAAATTACCCTTAAAGAAGCTATTGCGTATTTGGAGGCAGCAGCACCGAAAAAAAAGACACGAAAGAAATCTAAAAAATGAGTGTAGAGCTGTTAGTCCCTATATCCGAAGAAATACTTTCCAGTATTGGTTTGCTTCCCAAGCAGATTATTGGGAAAACAATCAGTATTCACAGTGAAAAGAGTGGGCTTCCCGAATTTAAAAATGCAGACATAGCTCTTATTGGTGTTAGTGAAATACGAAATTCTTTTTTCCCTAATACCCAATACAAACTCTCTGATTTTCGAAAAGCATTTTATCAGCTTTATCCTGGTAATTGGAGTTTAACTATCGTTGATATGGGGGATTTACCCAACGGCGAAACAGCTGATGACACCTATTTTGCCTTGCAAGAAATTTGCACTCAGCTGAGACAAACCAATGTAATTCCTATAATTATTGGAGGTTCTCACGATTTGATCTATCCATTGTATCGATCTTTTTCAGCAGGGAGTCAGCTTGTGAATTTGGTTTCAATAGACAGTCAATTTGATTTTTCACAGCAAGAAGAATTGATATCTGGGCGCTCTTACATGAGTAAAATTATAATGGAGCAACCCAATTTACTATATAACTACACCAATATTGGGTATCAGAGTTATTATATTGCTCAGGAAGAACTAGATTTAATGGAGAAGCTCTTTTTTGAATCGTATCGCTTGGGAACTTTTTCTCATGATGTTAGCATTGCCGAACCTTTAGTTCGGGAGGCCGATATTGTGAGTGTAGATATGAAAGCCTTATCTTGGCAAAGTACTGGAGATCCACAAGGATTGCCCAATGGAATTGACAGTAAAACGATTTGTGCCTTGGCCCGTTATTCTGGAATAAGCGATCGATTAGGTATTTTTGGCCTGTTTGAATTGCCTTCAACTCCGGTTTTTCACCAATTGTTGGCACAAATAATTTGGTATTTTATTGAAGGGGTAAGTTTGCGTTTTGGAGAATATCCGATTTTGACAAGCCAAGGTTTTAAGCGGTATACGGTGACATTATCTGATCGCGACCTAGTCTTTTATCAAAGTGAAATAAGTGAAAGATGGTGGGTGGAAGTAACAAATGAAAACTATTTAGATAATAAATCAAAAACTACTGCGTTATTACCTTGCAACCTTCGCGAATATCAAGATGCTTGCAACGATATTTTACCCGAAAGATGGTGGAAAGCTACCAAAAGAGGATAACATATCAGCCCTAAATCAACCTGAATTAACTGATTGATTCTGAAAAAATAATTTGGTCAAGCAACCAACCAGTATGAAAAAATTAGTGCTTTTAGTCATCGTCGTTTTATCCGTAGCTAGCTGTGGAAGAAAAAACCGGGGTGAACTTATTGGTGTCAGACAAAAGAAGTGGTTTCCAGAAAAACCATACGGAATGACATTGATCGAGGGAGGAGCTTACATCATGGGGAAATCAGACGAGGACGTAGCACAGCTTCAAAATGCTCCTGCAAGAACAGTTACGGTTCCTTCATTCTATATGGACGAGACCGAAATCACAAATAGTGAATACCGGCAATTTGTATACTGGGTTAAAGATTCAGTTGCCCTTGCTCTATTTGCTCGCAAAGCTGATGAACTTGAGTTGACTAGTGATGAGAAAAACACCATTGGTGAGTTTTCTTTTCAAGACGCCGATACTTCAAAATTATCTGAATTTCAGAAGTATATGCGTGCAAATTATTACGATTTAAGTGAAGATGGCTATGCCGGTCGTGCCTTAAATTGGGATGCAGATATATTATGGGACACCCGTGATTATGTCGATCAAGCTTATGCGGAGATGATGGACTCACTCTATCTTCCACCCGAACTTTGG
>CALITN010000009.1 GCA_938041595.1 uncultured Flavobacteriaceae bacterium
GCGGTGAATTATGCTCCTTTCCCTCCGGAGCTTTTAACCCCACGATCGGCTTCAACGATAAGTGTAGCAGATGGGGTGATTCCACTGAGTTGGACATGTAGTGATATTGAGGGAGACATCACCTCCTTTGAGGTGTATCTGGATACGACGGATGCTTCTTCAGTAGCTACGGTAGTGACTTATTTTGGAGAAACAACAGAGATAGAGGTAGAGGCAGAACCTGGTAACACTTACTATTGGAAAGTCATCGCTATAGATGTCGATGAGAACAAAGCCAGCTCAGGAGTCTACAGTTTTATTACGCAGTAAAAAAGGGCTTCTTTTCAGAAGCCCCTCAAGTAGTGGAGTCGGCGGGAATCGAACCCGCGTCCAAACAAGCAATAAAAAGGCTTTCTACATGTTTAGTTTTCTTTTGATTTTCGAGTAGCAACTGACAGGAAACAGCCCATTACTACCTTAGTACCTTAATTGAAAAACTTTTTCGGTACCCAAAAGTTTCGATGTTGACTTTAATGGTGCCTCTAATCAGATCGCCGTCAACAAGGGCTATCTAGAGACATCTAGCTTTCCGACCTAGTCGGAACTGGGCTATGACTTACTATAATTCAGTCGATTAAGCAGCTAAAGCGTAGTTATTTTCGCCATTTAAAAGGGTGAATCCCAGATTTACGAGTAGTGATTCCTGACTCGACATGCTTACGTTTTCGATTGATCCTGCTGTCAAAACCAGTCGACCCCATTATGTCAAAGAAATGCGCAAAGCGCGCTACAAAAATATGAAATTTATAATCGTGTTCTGACTTTTTGAACTTTAGACATAATTAAGTGGAGAATTCTTTGGTATTCAATGACGTGTAGCCCGAAGAGTCAGCCCATTTTTATGGATTTACATTAGAAAAAAGGAGGCATTGAAATTTATTTTTTTTCAAAACCAACATTTCACTTTTGTCAGCTGATTAAAACTATCTTTGCGGCAATTAAAAATCGGATGAAAGAAATAAGAAACATCGCCATCATTGCCCATGTTGATCATGGCAAAACTACTTTAGTAGACAAAATCATGTACCACTGTTCGCTCTTTAGAGACAATCAAAACACGGGAGAATTGATTTTGGATAACAATGATTTGGAGCGTGAGCGCGGGATTACCATCCTCTCTAAAAATATTGCAGTTGATTATAAAGGAACCAAAATCAATATTATTGACACCCCTGGTCACGCTGATTTTGGTGGGGAAGTGGAACGTGTTCTCAACATGGCCGATGGAGTTTTGTTGCTCGTTGACGCATTTGAAGGACCGATGCCTCAAACGCGTTTTGTGTTGCAAAAAGCCCTTGACCTCAAGCTAAAACCCATTGTTGTGGTCAATAAGGTGGATAAGGAGAATTGTACTCCAGATGAAGTACATGAGTCTGTTTTTGATTTGATGTTTGAGTTGGGTGCTGAAGAATGGCAGTTGGATTTCCCGACGGTTTACGGATCTGCAAAGAATAATTGGATGAGCGAAGACTGGAAACAACCTTCTGAAAGCATTGAGCCCCTTTTGGACATGGTCCTAGAACATGTTCCAGTGCCTAAAGTAGAAGAAGGATCGCTTCAAATGCTGATTACATCTTTAGACTTTTCTTCTTATACTGGCCGTATTGCGATAGGCCGGCTTCATCGCGGGGCACTGAAAGCAAACCAACAAGTAGTTCTTATTCATAGAGATGGTACTCAAACCAAATCGCGAATCAAAGAATTAAACCTTTTTGACGGTTTGGGGCGCAAAAAAGTGGAAGCAGTACAAGCGGGTGATATATGTGCTATTTTGGGCTTGGAGCAATTTGAAATTGGAGATACCATCGCAGATGCCGAAAATCCAGAAGCACTGCCGTCTATTGCTATCGATGAGCCAACCATGAGTATGCTGTTTACAATTAACGACTCGCCATTTTTCGGTCAAGATGGAAAGTTTGTGACCTCCCGGCATGTCAAAGATCGTTTGGAGAAAGAACTAGAACGAAACTTAGCCATGCGCTTGGAAGAAACCAATGCAGCAGATAAGTTTATGGTTTTTGGTCGGGGAGTGTTGCATTTATCGGTTCTGATTGAAACCATGCGTCGAGAGGGGTATGAGATTCAGATTGGTCAACCACAAGTAATTATTAAAGAAATTGACGGTAAGAAACACGAACCCATAGAGGCACTCACTATCGATCTTCCCGAGACTGTTTCGGGCAAGGCTATCGAAATGGTGACCTTACGCAAGGGTGAGATGCTGAGCATGCATCCCAAAGGGGAGCGAATGATTTGTGAATTCGTGATCCCTTCTCGGGGTATCATCGGTTTGCGAAACCAATTATTGACAGCTACTGCTGGAGAGGCTATTATGAATCATCGCTTTAAAGAATTTCAACCCTATAAAGGCGATATTCCTGGACGCATTAGTGGTTCATTGATATCGATGGAAAATGGGAATGCGATCCCCTATTCATTGGATAAGCTTCAGGAGCGTGGAAAGTTTTTTATTGGTCCTAACGAACCGGTCTATACAGGACAAGTAATAGGAGAAAACACACGCAATGATGATATGGTGGTCAATGTGACGAAAACCAAAAAACTATCGAATGTCCGCGCAGCAGGCTCCGATGATAAAGTGAAGTTGGCTCCTCCAATCGTTTTTACATTGGAAGAAGCATTAGAATATATCCAGTCCGATGAATATGTGGAAGTAACACCTAAGGCTATACGACTTCGCAAAATTTTGCTAAGCGAGACTGATCGTAAGCGTCAAGGATAGAGGTTACTTTTGGATTACTTCAAACAGTTGCCCTTCTTCGCAACGAAAGATGCGTCCTGGGAACTTAACAATCATATTATAGTCATGTGTAGCCATCAGCAGGGTCATTCCCTGACTGTGAAGTTTTTTGAATAGAGTCATTATTTCCTTGCTGGTTTCAGGGTCAAGATTTCCGGTAGGCTCATCGGCAATGATCAATTCGGGTTCATTCAAAAGGGCCCGCGCAATCGCTACTCGTTGTTGTTCTCCACCAGAAAGTTCGAAAGGGAATTTTTGTAAGCTGGCATCTACCCCTACAAGGGTAAGCACTTCTTTGATCCGATCCTTGATTTTTTGAGTGTTTTTCCACCCCGTAGCTTTGAGAACAAAGTTTAGATTGTCAAAAATATTTCGATCGGAAAGCAGTTTAAAATCTTGAAAAACAACTCCCAGCTTACGGCGCAGTTGAGGAATTTGCTTTTCTTTTAACGATACGAGGTTATAACCAACAATTTGACCTTCACCCCTGTCAAGGTTTAAGTCTCCATATAGAGTTTTGATGAGACTACTTTTTCCGCTGCCCGTTTTTCCAATTAAGAAAACAAATTCCCCCGAATGAACTTTGAGATTGACATCTGAAAGAACAGTTTTATCTCCCTGTTTGATTTGGGCTTTGGTAAAGGATAATATCGCGTTTGCCATGATGTAAAAATAAGTTGATTATTCTAGTGGTGATAAGATTGTGAATAAAAATAAATGGTAGGATAGGAATCCCGTTCTTAATGGCTGGGAAGATGATTACTTTTGAAGGGATGAGAATTTGGTTTTTTGCAGCATGTTATTTTACGTGTCTGACAGCTTGGACACAAAACGTTCGCTATCCTTTTGATAGTCGGAATCGTGCGCAAATTTTTTATCAACAAAAGGACTATTCTAATGCTTGGAGTGCTTGGGAAGTTCAGGATAAATCAGAGGATGTTTTCAAAAATGAAGAAAAATCCTACAGAATTCTTTCTTCTGCACTTCGACTCAATACGCCTGGAACTGAGAAAAAGCTAAAAACTTTTCTATTGGACTATCCTACCAGCTGGTACGGGGTTGGTATTCCTTTTGATCTGGCAAACTTTTATTTTGAAAATGAAAGGTATGGCTATGCCCTTAAGTGGTTTCGTCAAGTAAAAGAACGAGAGGTTCCCGAGCCACAGCTACCACAATACTATTTCAACAAAGGATATACCTACTTTTTGAAAAGAAACTACAGCGCTGCCAAATCCTTATTGGAAAAAGTGCAAGATCATCCAGAATACGAGTCAGACGCCCACTACTATCTCGGACATATTGCCTACCAACTCGAAGACTACGATAGTGCGAGCCAGTCTTTCGGGAAAGTGTCCAATCCAAATCAGCAAAAAGACTTGGGCTATTTTAAGGTGGACATGAATTTTAAGCTGGGACGTTTTGAGCAAGCCATTGCTTTGGGTATGGCTGAATTGGCAAAGCCCAATGCAAACACTTCGGAACTGTCCAAAATAGTGGGTGAAAGTTATTTCAA
>CALITN010000010.1 GCA_938041595.1 uncultured Flavobacteriaceae bacterium
AATCGTCATTTTCCGCTTCGAAAGCAGCCGCTTTTTCTTGGGTACCAAAGCCTGTTGTAACACAAAAGGCGCCACAATAGTCTTTATAGTCCATTGTTGAAGGGGCAATAAAGTCAGATAGGGCGATATTAGGTTGCCCGGCCTTTTTTTGTAATTGTTGTCGCAGGGTCAATAATTTACTGATGGGTTTATCCGGATGTTCCGGATCATACAACACAATGTCGTCTCCTTGACTGTGGGCAGGAAACAACCCAAAACGAGCCCGTGCCTCCAACCACTTTTCATCAATCAGTTGGGTAAGCATTTTTTGCGCATCGGCAAATAATTCTGTTGCCTGAGGTCCTACCACAGTATCTGAAAGAATCTCAGGGTATTTGCCGTGCAAATCCCAAGAACGAAAGAAAGGAGTCCAATCGATATAGGGCACCAAACGATCCAATGGGAAATCACGAAGGGTATGGGTACCCAAGTTTTTGGGCTTGACAGGCAGATAATTCTTCCAGTCTAAAGCCAATGCATTGGTGCGCGCTTGCGTCAACGATAAATAGGTTTTACGCTCACTGCGCTGCAAGAATTTTTCACGAAACTGATCGTAGTCCGAGCGAATCCCAGCCATATAGCTCTCTTGTTGTTCTTTGCTCAGAAGATTGCTTACTACAGTCACAGCTCTGGAAGCATCGTTTACATGAATCACTGCATTCTCACTTACCGGAGCAATCTTAACCGCAGTATGCGCTTTGGAGGTTGTGGCTCCTCCAATCAATAAAGGAATTTCAATCTTCTGGCGTTGCATCTCCTGTGCTACAAATACCATTTCATCCAGCGATGGGGTAATCAAGCCAGAAAGACCAATCACATCCACTTGGTTTTGGACGGCCGCTTCCAAGATTTTCTCAGGGGGAACCATCACTCCAAGATCGATAATTTCGAAATTATTACAGGCCAAAACCACACTCACAATATTTTTTCCGATATCGTGAACATCCCCTTTTACGGTGGCCATTAATACTTTCCCTGCACTTTGCGTGGCAATGTCTTTTTCGTCTTCGATAAAGGGCTGCAGATAGGCTACTGCTTTTTTCATCACACGCGCCGACTTGACCACTTGAGGGAGAAACATTTTTCCTTCTCCAAATAGATCCCCTACAATATTCATCCCAGACATCAAATGTCCTTCGATAACCTCCAAAGGACGAGTTACCTGCGTTCGCGCTTCTTCGACGTCCTCTATAATAAAGGCATCAATCCCTTTGACTAATGAATGAGAAATTCGCTCCTGTAAAGGCTTTTCTCGCCATTCGTTTTTTTCTTGATTACTTTCTTTGGTCTGCCCTTTAACGCTTTCCGCAAATTCAAGCAAACGCTCCGTAGCATCGTCCCTACGGTCTAGTAAGACGTCTTCTACGTATTCCAATAAGTCTTTGGGAATTTCATCATAAACTTCCAACAGACTTGGATTTACAATTCCCATATTCATCCCGTGCTGAATGGCATGATATAAAAAAGCAGAGTGCATGGCTTCCCTTACGGCATTGTTTCCACGAAATGAAAAGGACACATTACTCACTCCGCCACTGACATTGGCATAGGGCAAGTTTTCACGAATCCACTGAGCGGCAAGGAAAAAGTCTAAGGCATTCCGACGATGCTCCTCCATACCTGTGGCTACAGGAAAAATATTCGGATCAAAAATGATATCCTGTGGTGCAAAACCCACTTGACTCACCAAGATATCATAGGAACGTTGACAAATTTCGATGCGCCGTTTTAGATTGTCGGCTTGTCCATCTTCATCAAAAGCCATTACCACAACGGCAGCTCCAAATTGCTTGATTTTTTTAGCCAAGGAAATAAAAACCTCCTCCCCTTCTTTGAGGCTGATGGAATTTACTACGCTTTTGCCTTGCGCCACGCGCAAGCCAGCCTCTATAATTTCCCATTTAGAGCTATCGATCATCACAGGGATTTTGGCAATATCAGGCTCAGCAGCAATCAGGTTTAAAAAAGTGGTCATGGCTTTCACCCCGTCAATAAGCCCCTCATCCATATTGATATCGATGATCTGAGCGCCACCCTCGACCTGCTCACGAGCCACCTCCACGGCCGCCTCAAAATCTCCATTTTCAATCAAACGCAAGAATTTCCGAGAGCCTGTTACATTAGTGCGTTCCCCAATATTCACAAAATTGGTGTCGGGGGTGATCTCGAGTAATTCCAAACCCGAAAGTTGAAGTGTCGGTACTTTATTGGACATGAGATGCTTGTTTATACCGTCTAGGGGAACTCTTTTCAGCAACTTCCGCAATCAAACGAATGTGTTCTGGTGTGGTTCCGCAACATCCACCAATGATGTTCACTAGATTATTATCCAAATAATTTTTGATCAGATCGCGCATTTCTTCTGCGGTTTGATCATAAGCACCAAAGGCATTGGGTAGCCCCGCATTGGGATGGGCCGAAACCGCAAAAGGGGTCAAATCAGAAAGACGCTTCAAATAGGGGTATAATTGATCTGCACCCAAGGCACAATTAAAACCAATGCTAAGCAATGGGATATGAGATACCGAAATCGCAAAGGCTTCAACCGTTTGCCCCGAAAGGGTTCGCCCACTGGCATCGGTAATGGTACCGCTAATCATGATGGGAATCTCCCAGTTGTTTTTTTGGTTGAGTTCATCAATCGCATAAAGTGCTGCTTTGGCATTGAGGGTGTCAAAGACCGTTTCGACAAGCAAAATATCGGCACCCCCTGCCACCAAGCCTTCAACCTGTTCATTATAGGCGATTACCAACTCCTCAAAGGTAACCGCTCGAAATCCGGGATCGTTAACATCGGGAGACATCGAAGCTGTTCGGTTGGTGGGCCCAATAGATCCTGCAACAAAACGAGGTTTGTTGGGTTCTTCAGCTGTAAAAGTATCGGCTACTTCCGTGGCGATTTTAGCGGCTTCGTAATTGAGCTCATAAACCAAGTCTTCCATTTGATAATCCGCCATCCCAATAGATGTAGAAGAAAAAGTGTTGGTTTCTACGATATCAGCACCGGCTTCAAAGTACTTTCCGTGGATCGTCTTAATGGCTTCGGGCTGGGTGAGCGTTAGCAAGTCATTATTCCCCTGCAAAGTAGAAGGGTGGTTTTGAAAACGTGCCCCACGAAAATCATCTTCCTCAAAACCATAGGCTTGAATCATGGTTCCCATAGCGCCATCAAGCACCAGTATTCGTTCCTTTAAAATCGATTCAAGTCCTTTCATAGTTGTTCTAAAGCGTTGGCTAAATCATTTTGAATATCCTCCGGATGCTCCAATCCAACGGAAAGACGAATCATCCCATCGGTAATGCCCACCGCCAAACGATCTTCTTCTTGGAGTTTACTATGAGTCGTGGATGCCGGATGGGTTATAATGGTTCGGGAATCACCAAGATTGGCTGAGAGCGAACACATTTGAATGGCATTGAGAAAAACACGACCTGCTTCGATACCGCCTTTTATTTCAAAAGAAATAATATTCCCTCCTTTTCGCATTTGCTTTTTGGCGATTTCATATTGTGGATGCGAGGGTAAAAAGG
Source organism: uncultured Flavobacteriaceae bacterium (assembly GCA_938041595.1). Lineage (GTDB taxonomy): Bacteria > Bacteroidota > Bacteroidia > Flavobacteriales > Flavobacteriaceae > UBA11891. The sequence goes on from CALITN010000010.1 coordinate 3,571, forward strand.
GATATTTCACCCAGTTCACCTGCGGATGGGATTCTAGAAACTGAGCTAAAAACAAGGCCGAATCACAATGGCGATCCAAACGCACTGCCAAGGTTTCCAAACTCTTTGAAAGCACCCAAGCATTAAAGGGAGACAAGGCCGGTCCCGTATTACGAGCAAAAAGGTAAATTTCACGAATTAAGTCTTTCCTACCCACGGTTACACCGCCTAAAACCCTTCCCTGTCCGTCGATTAATTTTGTAGCCGAATGAATTACCAAATCAGCTCCAAATTGGATGGGCTGCTGAAGGTAAGGTGTTGCAAAACAATTGTCAATCACCAATATCAAATTGAGTTTTTTTGCGATTTGTGATAGCTGCTCCAAATCCAAAAGATCCACCCCTGGATTGGTGGGTGTTTCCGCATAAATGAGTTTAGTCTCCGGACGAATACAAGATGCTATTGTTTCAGGCTGGCTAACGTCAAAATAAGTGGTCTCAATATTCCATTTAGGCAAAAACTTGGTAAACATTGAATGGGTCGAACCAAAAACAGAACGCGCAGAGATAATATGATCCCCACTATTGAGCAGTGCAGCAAAAGTGGAAAACACAGCTCCCATACCACTGGCAAAGGCAACACCTGCTTCTGCATCTTCCAGCGCACAGATTTTATTGACAAATTCCTCTGAGTTTGGATTTGTAAATCGACTATAGATATTGCGTTTCTTTTCTTCTGCAAAAGAGGCACGCATATCTTCGTCGTCCTCAAAGACAAAGCTAGAAGTTAGATATAGAGGCGTGGAGTGCTCCATGTATTGGGAACGCTCTAATTGCTCTCGAATCGCTTTAGTCTCAAATTGGGTACTCATACCTTTTCTCCGTTTAGATAAATTTCATATTCAATAGCTGCAGTATGCTCCAAGGTTTTGGAAACAGAGCAGTATTTGTCAAAAGAAAGCGCTACGGCGCGTTTGGCTTTGTCGGCCGAGAAATCACCCTCAAGCAATACTTTGACTGTGATGGCATTGAAAAGTGCTGGGACAGCATTTTCCGGACGTTGACCGAGTACCTCCATTTTTATGGAAGTAGGATTGATTTTTTGCTTGTTTAAAATAGCGACCACATCAATGCTACTACAACCAGCAAGGCCCATCAACAGCAACTCCATAGGACTGATGCCTTTAACACTTCCTTCTGTTTTGGATTTGTTGTCCAGCAATACGCGATGGCCATTGGAGTTGGTTACTTCAAATAAATAATCGTTGTTTATTCGTTCTAATTCTACTTTCATGATATAAGATTTAATGAAAAATGGGGGTTAGGAATTGATCCATTTGTTCATATTCGATTAAAAAAGCATCATGTCCGTGCAAGGACTGAATCTCCGCATAGGAAACCGTTACCCCTTCGGTTTTTAGGGTTTCGAAGGTTGTTTGTATTTGATTAGGCGTAAAAAATAAATCACTATCGATTCCAATCAGATGGAATTGAGTCTTAGCAGTAGTTAAAGTCTTAGCTAAGGAAGTTCCATTTCGTTCACTATTGACCGATCGCAACAGATGATTGACCGTTAGATAAGAATGCAAACTAAAACGTCGTTTGAGTTTTTCTCCGTGATGACGCAACCAGGTTTCTACATTAAACATTTGAGCTTCTTCATTCACGGTTCGTTGAAAACGATAGGCAAACGATTCTGGAGTCCGATAGCACATCATGGCATGCAGCCGTGCATCATGAACCGGATTGGACGAGTTCTTTAAGATCTGATCTTGGAGATAGGTGTTGGCAATCAGCCAGTCGGTGGCTTTCCAGTCTGTGGCAATGGGGATAAAATGCTCCACCATCGAACTGTGTTGCACCATAAACTCCCATCCGATACAGCCGCCGATCGAACCGCCAATGACAGCAAACAGTTTCTGAATATCCAATTGTTCCAATCCCTGATAAAAAAGCTCGGCAATGTCTCCTGTATGAAAATCGGTGTAGTTGTTCAATTGAGAATCCAACACCCCATTACCAGGAATATTAAAGGCCACAATCGCAAAACGATTGGTATCAATTGTTTTTCCAGGTCCAACCAACTGACGCCACCACCCTCTTTTACCCGTGATTTGTGCATCTCCTGTCAAAGCATGGTTGATCATCACCACGGGATGGGTCGCTAGGCTTTGTCCAAACAATTGATAGGACAGAGACACCACCCCAAGATTCCTAGGGGCCGTCACTGAAATTTGTCTTATGTCATCGCTCGATTGCATCTAACGGAGTTTCTGCCTTAGAGTTGAAATGCCTTTTTAATGGCTGCCACTTGATCGAGCTTTTCCCAAGTAAAGAGCTCTACTTCTTTGGTGATCTGACCGCTATATGGGGACTCAAAGGTTTTGGAAACCGTTTGGGGGGCTCTTCCCATATGGCCATAGGCTGCGGTTTCGGAATAAATTGGGTTGCGCAGTTTCAAACGTGTTTCAATTCCATAGGGGGTCAGGTCAAAAAGCGTTTGGATCTGTGCGGCAAGTTCCGCATCCGTAAGACTGGTTTGATTGGTGCCATAGGTGTTTACAAATACCGAGGTTGGTGCCACCACACCGATGGCGTAGCTCAACTGTACCAAGACTTCTTTTGCTGCTCCAGCTGCCACAAGATTTTTGGCAATATGACGGGCTGCATAGGCTGCTGAACGATCCACCTTACTAGGATCTTTTCCGCTAAAAGCACCGCCTCCGTGAGCCCCTTTTCCCCCATAGGTGTCCACAATAATTTTACGACCGGTCAAGCCAGTATCGCCATGCGGGCCACCGATCACAAATTTCCCAGTAGGGTTGATATGATAGGTAATGTCATCATTAAACAAGGCCTGTAGGGATGCTGGTAATTGGGCTACCACTCGCGGGATTAAAATCTCGACAATATCCTTTTTGATTTTGGCCAACATCTTTTCATCATTATTGGAAAAAGCATCGTGCTGGGTGGAAACTACTATGGTGTCAATGCGAATGGGTTGATCTTGATCGTTATATTCAATGGTCACCTGTGACTTGGCATCCGGGCGTAAATAAGTGATGTCTTTGTTTTCCCGACGCAAAGCGGCCAATGCAATTAAAATCTTATGTGATAAATCGAGTGCCAACGGCATATAATTCTCTGTTTCGTCCGTGGCATAACCAAACATCAAGCCTTGGTCTCCGGCACCTTGTTCCTTTTTGGAAGCACGATCCACCCCTTGGTTGATATCTTGGGACTGTTCGTGGATCAGGGAAATAACCCCACAGGAGTCTCCACTAAATTGATAGGCTCCTTTGGTGTAGCCAATTTTGTTGATGGTGTCCCGCGCAATTTGCTGAACATCCAAATAGGTTTTGCTTTTTACTTCTCCAGACAAAACGGTTTGACCCGTGGTGACAAGGGTTTCGCAGGCTACTTTACTGTCGGCATCGAAAGCCAAGAAATGATCGAGTAAGGCATCGCTGATTTGATCGGCGACCTTATCGGGGTGGCCTTCACTGACAGATTCTGAGGTAAATAAATATGACATTTTTGGTTGCTTTTAAATGGGGAAGGATTTGTCTTTGGTAAAAGCAACACTGCTTTAGCATTTTTTTATCGAGGTTGCAATCAGTCAAATCCTTCCTCGTATTGGCGCAAATTTAAGCACTAAATGATTAACGACAAAGTTTTTTGTAAGTTATACTGTACAGCACCCAAGCTGCATCCTCTTTTAATGATAAATGGTGTATTGGAATTCAATTATGAGATGAAAAAAAAACCTAATGCATGTAAACCCATAACGGATGGTTATATGAGACCACTTACGACCCCATCCACAATCCGAGCGGCGAGTTTGGCCGTACACTGATCGTTATCATAGGTTGGGTTTAATTCCGCCAGATCACAGGAAAGCACTTTTTGAGTATTTAGTAAATACGCCAATGCCTTTTCTAAAAAAGCAGGGGTAAAACCCATAGGAGAAGGAGCGCTGACCCCGGGGGCATAGGCCGAAGAAAAGCCATCCATATCAATAGTGATATACAGATAGTCATTGCGTGCTATAAAATGAGACAGCTGTTCTTTAAGTGTGTTAAAATTTGCCACTTCGCATTCGTGGTTAAAAAAATAGGATACGTTGTGTTGCTCTGCAATCGCAAATAATTCTGGGCTATTGGCTGCTTTTTGAATCCCGAGAACACAATACTCCACCTTTGATGGGTCTTGCTTTTTCAAAATCTGATAAAAAGGTGTTCCAGAATGGGCTTCTTCGGTCAGCGGTCGAAGATCAAAATGAGCATCAAAATTGAGGATTCCTATTTTGGCATTGAATTGGTTTTGGAGTGCTTTTCGGAGGCCGTTATAATGTCCGTAAGCAATGTCATGGCCCCCTCCAATAACAATAGGAAAAATCCCTTGACCGATTAATTGTTCGATCTGCTCGGACAGAGCTGACTGGCAGCCTTCCAAATCCGACTCCAGACAGAGGATATCACCAAAATCAATTACTTTCTTATTCGGATGGTGATAGGCGAGTTTTGCCAACGCCTTCCGAAAGGCCGCGGGTCCTTTTTGAGCCCCTACACGCCCCTCATTTCTTCGAACACCCTCGTCGCAAGCATACCCCAAAATCGCAATGGTTGGCTTTGCTTTTAAGGCTGTAGTAGTTTGCCAGTCGAAGCGGTCGATACATTCAATGGCTTGATGCCAGTATTGGTTCCCCAGTTCAGGACGACTGACCCTTCCCTGCCAATATTTTTTTTGAGGGGCTTGATAGTAGCTAGAAGCATTTCCTTTTTGCCGTTTCATCTATCGTTGTTTTTTACCTGCTATATATACATGTTCAATTGTATCACTCCCAAAAGCATAAGGCAAAACCCCATATGAATGCAGCGGTTTTGTCACAATTAAATTCGCTTGTTTTCCAATACTAATAGAACCCACTTCTGTTTCCAATCCCATAGCATAAGCCCCATTCAGTGTGGCCGCATGTATGGCTTCCTCAGGAGTCATTTTCATTTTGATGCAGGCCGTAGACAGCACAAAATTCATATTGCCAGAGGGAGCCGAACCGGGATTGTAGTCACTGGCCAAGGCCAAGGGCAATCCAGCATCGATCAGGCTTCGGGCAGGAGTATAGGGAATCCCTAGAAAAAAAGAGCATGCGGGCAAGGCCGTAGGCATCGTTTGGCTGTCTTGCAAAGCCGTAATATCCCCGGCATTGAGCATCTCCAGATGATCCACCGAGAGGGCTTGGTGCGCTACACTGGCTTTGACCCCTCCTAGGATTGTAAATTGATTTACATGTACTTTGGGGACTAACTTGTACTTTTTTCCAGCTTCCAGAAGTCGTTCCAAATCAGCTACAGAAAAATAGCCTTCTTCGCAGAACACATCAATATATGTGGCTAGTTTTTCCTCGGTAATGACTGGTAGGACTTCTTGAATCATCTGATCCAGAAATCCAGCTTTGTTTGTCTTATAATCTGTAGGAAGGGCGTGGGCTGCCAAAAAAGTAGCTTTAATGGGCAAGGGATAGTTCTCTTGTAACCGCTTGATGACCCGAAGCATTTTTATTTCTGCAGCAGGTGTCAGTCCATAGCCCGATTTGATTTCAACGGCTCCCGTTCCCAGTTGCATGATTTCTTCCAACCGAACACGACTCTGCTCATACAAGGCTTCTTCGGAGGTTTCTTGAAGTTTTTGGGCAGAGTTTAAAATGCCTCCTCCTTTTGCTGCAATTTCCGCATAGCTCATCCCCTGGATTCGATCGACAAATTCTCCTTCTCGATTTCCGGCATAAACAAGGTGTGTATGCGAATCACACCAAGTAGGAAGGATCATTTTCCCTGTGACATCCACCACCCTATCGGCCGTCTTTGGACAATCTTTCATCACTCCAAAATCCATGATTTTATCTTCTCGGATCAGCAAATAGGCATCCTTGATCGTTGGCAGTGTTTTCATTTCCACACCGGCAACAAAGGGCTTGCCCTTTGTTTGAACCTGAAGTAGTTCTTTAATATTTTTAAAAAGAGTGGTCATGCGTTGGCCTTTTGAGGGGTTGTTGTCATTTAAAAAGATCGTTTAAATGGGCGTCATCCACAAGATTTGGTAAGGTTACATTTAAATCTGGACGGCGTTTCATCTCTCGCTGAATAGCAAAAATAGCTTCCTGATTTCGTGCCCAACTTCGACGAGCAATACCATTGTTTACATCATAAAAAAGCATGTCTTGGAGGCGTTGCTCCGCTTCGACTGTTCCGTCTAATAGCATCCCGAAACCACCATTCATTACTTCTCCCCAACCCACGCCACCACCATTGTGAATGGACACCCAGGTGGCTCCTCGGAAGCTATCCCCAATCACGTTATGAATGGCCATATCCGCTGTGAATTGGCTTCCATCGTATATATTAGACGTTTCTCTAAAAGGTGAATCCGTTCCACTTACATCGTGATGATCTCGACCCAACACCACCTGTCCAATGGTTCCTTGGGCGACAGCATCATTAAAGGCTTTTGCAATTTTCACCCTTCCCTCAGCATCGGCATATAAAATACGTGCCTGTGATCCTACAACCATCTTATTGGCTTTTGCATTTTGTATCCATGTGATATTGTCTTGCATTTGCAATTGGATTTCTTCGGGAGCTGTTTCCATAATCTGTTGCAAAACGGTCATCGCAATTTGATCGGTTCGGTCTAGATCTTCTGATTTACCCGAAGCGCATACCCAGCGAAAAGGACCAAAGCCATAATCAAAACACATGGGTCCTAAAATGTCTTGTACATAGGAAGGGTATTTAAAATCAACGGCATTGGCAGCTATCACATCCGCTCCAGCACGAGATGCTTCCAATAAAAACGCATTGCCGTAGTCGAAAAAATAAGTCCCCCTGGAGGTGTGTTTACTGATTGCTTTAGCATGGCGTCGCAAAGATGCCTGTACTTTTTCTTTAAACTGTTTTGGTTCTTCTCGAAGCAACCGATTGGCTTCATCATAAGAAATCCCGGCCGGATAATAGCCCCCTGTCCAAGGAATATGCAAGGAGGTTTGGTCAGAGCCTACATGAACAAAAACGTTTTCTTCATAAAAGCATTCCCATACTTCCACCACATTCCCCACATAAGCAATAGAGATCACTTCTTCTTTTTCCTGAGCCGCTTTAACTCTTTTGACCAGTGCATTGATATCCTCAATCAACACATCTACCCATCCTTGTTCGAGACGTTTGACAGCAGCTTTGGGATTGACCTCGGCACAAACAGTGATGCAATTGGCAATATTCCCAGCTTTGGGTTGTGCGCCACTCATCCCCCCGAGACCAGCTGTTAAAAATATTTTCCCTAGCGTTTTTTCCCCTTTGGATAAAATCTTACGGAAGGCGTTCATTAGCGTAATAGTGGTGCCATGCACAATACCTTGCGGCCCAATATACATATAAGATCCTGCTGTCATCTGACCGTATTGGGTAACACCTAAGGCATTGTATTTTTCCCAATGGTCGGGCTTGGAATAATTCGGAATCATCATTCCATTGGTGACCACCACTCTTGGAGCGTCTTTCGAGGAGGGAAATAAACCCATCGGATGTCCAGAATACATATGCAATGTTTGGGTATCAGTCATTTTTGACAAATACTGCATGGTCAAGAGGTATTGCGCCCAGTTCTGAAAAACGGCTCCATTACCTCCATAGGTGATTAACTCCTCTGGATGTTGTGCCACTGCTGGGTTTAGATTGTTTTGAATCATCAACATGATGGCTGCAGCATGGGGGGTTTGCGCTGGATATTCCTCAATGGGTCGGGCATGCATTTTGTAATCGGGCTTAAAGCGATACATATAAACACGGCCGTAGTCATTGAGTTCATTGGCAAATTCTCTTGCCAATAAAGAATGCCACGACTTGGGGAAATAGCGAAGAGCATTGCGAATCGCCAATCGTTTTTCCGATGTTGTCAAAACGTCTTTTCGCTTGGGAGCTCTGTTTGCCCCTGCTGGAATGGTTCTTTGCGGCGGCAATTCTGATGGAATTCCCTGTATTATTTGATCTTTAAAAGACATTCGCTGGGTTTTAGAGGTGTACCACAAAAAGTTGCTTTTTTACTAAATCAATAAGAACATTGATGTCATCCTTGAGTAATCGATCTTCATCCAACTTGGGGACTTTTTTCCGGATGATTTGATGGTTTTTTTCCACAATGGCCGAACATTGATTGGGGCGCCGAAACTCCAATGCCTGTGCCGCGTACATCAATTCTATAGCTATTATTTTTTCGATATTTCCCAAAACTTGATTGAATTTCCTTCCAGAAATACTCCCCATGGATACATGGTCCTCTTGCCCTAGGGAGGTTGGAATACTGTCAGCAGATGCTGGGAAACAGAGTGTTTTGTTCTCAGTCACCAAAGCCGCAGTAGTGTATTGAGGAATCATAAAGCCAGAGTTCAACCCGTCTTTTTGGGTTAGTAAACGAGGCAATCCATATTTTCCCTCCAATAACAAATAACATCTTCGGTCTGAAATATTCCCCAATTCTGAAGCAGCTAAGGTTGTGTAGTCTAAGACCATAGCCAAGGGTTGTCCGTGAAAATTCCCCCCCGAAATAACCTCATCTTCTGTCAATACGATGGGATTATCGGTAACGGAATTCATTTCAATTTCTGTCATTTCTTTAAGGTGGTAGTAGGCATTTCGAGAAGCACCATGCACTTGCGGAATACAACGTAAGGAGTAGGGGTCTTGAACCCTTTCACAGCCTTGATGGGCTTTGGTGTTTTCAGAGTCATTTAAAAAACGGTACATTCTTTCGGCAACCTCTTGGGTTCCGCGAAAGGGGCGAATGCGGTGCAAAGCCGCTTTGAAGGGTGCCACACTCCCTTGGTAGCCTTCCAGACTCATGGCTCCTGCTACGTCTGCTAAATTCAGCAGATAGTCCATTTTGTACAATCCCACAATGGCATGTGCTAAAATAAACTGGGTACCATTTATCAACGCCAAGCCTTCTTTTGCCTGGAGTCGTAAGGGCGTCAACTGATGGTCTTCTAAGACTTTTGAAGCTGAAACAATACTGTCTCCAACCCAAAACTCTCCTTCACCCAACAAGGGTAAAAACAGATGTGATAAGGGTGCCAAGTCTCCAGAGGCACCTACAGAACCTTGTTCAGGAACCACAGGTAATAAATCGTTTTCGATAAAATATATAATCCGTTCTACCACTTCCAAACGAATGCCTGAAAAGCCTTTTGACAAAGCATGCACTTTGCATAGCATCATGATCTTGGATAGTTCTTTGTCTATGGGCGTCCCCACTCCTACGGCATGGGTGAGGAGCAAATTTTCTTGCAATTGACTCGTTTCTTCAGATGATATTTGCGTCTCGCAAAGTGGACCAAATCCCGTATTGACCCCATAAACTGCCTGATCAGAATGTGCGATTTTTTCAACCTTTCTTCTACAGTCATTGATCTTCTGTTTGGCTTCATCTGTCAGAACTCCACTCGCTTTGCCCTCCAGAACAGCGGCAAAACTCTCGAGGCTAAACGTATCAATTCCGTATCTAAAATCCATCCTGCCATTTTTATTACATTAAAAGTAGTTTTATTTTTGATGCTTAATAAGACTATTTCTTTTAATGAATAATAATCATGAGTTATCAATTAGAATCTAGGCATCTTCGTTATTTTTTGTCCGTTGCTGAAGAATTGCATTTTCGAAAAGCTGCAGATCGGTTATATATCTCTCAACCTGGTCTTAGTCGGCAGATCAAAGAGATGGAAAAGGGGTTGGGAATACAACTCTTTGAGCGGACCAATCGAAAAGTCAAACTCACCAAGGCAGGCGACTTTCTAAAAATAGAGCTTCGCAAACATTTTAAAACCCTAGAGTCCACCCTTGCACACGCACAACTGCTCAACAAGGGTCTACTCGGGGATCTAAAACTTGGCTATGTGGGTTCCGCCATGGAGGAGGTGATCCCCCGTTTGATGAATGGCTTTCGAAAATCCCACCAAAAAGTGATGTTTAACTTAAAAGAAATGGACAATCAAGACCAAATCAACAGTTTATTTTCCAATGAGATTGATGTGGGGTTTGTCCGAATGGAAAGAATTCCCAAAGGCTTAAATGCAACGACCATCCTACAAGAGCCTTTTTGCCTTGTTCTTCCCGAAAATCATCCCATCAATAATAAAAACTTCAAAGACCTCTCGCAACTCAAAGACGCGTCTTTTATTCTTTTTGACCCCAAATACAGTCCCTCCTATTACGAAAAGGTGATGCAAATTTTTGACGATAGTGGGTTTACGCCCATGGTAACCCACAATACCATTCACTCGGGTTCTATCTATAAACTCGTTGCACATCACTTTGGTGTATCCATTGTTCCAAGATCACTAAAATCTGATCATTTAAAAGAAGTTACGTTCATTGAATTACACGACATTCCCCAGCAAACAGCGTTATCTGCCGTATGGAATGAAAACAATAGAAATCCTGTGTTGGATGATTTTTTAGTTCAGGTTCAATCGTTTAAATCTGTCCATTGACCTTTTGTCTATTCAAAGCTCGACCCTAAATGGTAACCATAGCAACCAGCTGTAGGATGTTTCATTTATAACTGGAGTATCTGAAGGCGTTGTTTCCTGATTTGACAATGTCGATTTCAATCAAAATTTAGTACTTTGCGATAAGCGAATAACGCGTTACGATTTGAAAAAAATGCATATTGCCGTTGCGGGAAATATTGGCGCTGGAAAGACCAGCCTGACAGAGCTTCTTGCTAAACACTATCGGTTCGAAGCCCAATATGAAGACGTGATTGACAATCCTTATTTGGATGATTTTTACAATCACATGGAGCGTTGGTCTTTTAATCTGCAAATCTACTTTCTCAAAAGCCGATTCCAGCAACTAATGCAGATTCGCGATGTCAAGCACAGTGTGATTCAAGATCGAACCATCTATGAGGATGCTTTTATTTTTGCACCCAACTTGCATGCAATGGGACTCTTGACCAAACGAGATTATGACAATTATTACTCCCTTTTTGAATTGATGGAAGCTTCTGTCAAAGGGCCTGATTTATTGATTTATCTCCGATCGAGTATTCCCAATTTGGTCAATAAAATTCACAAACGTGGTAGAGACTATGAAACCAGCATTAGTATCGACTACTTAAGTAGACTGAACGAACGTTACGAGGCTTGGATCAGTCAATACAGTAAAGGCAAGTTATTGATTGTCGATGTGGATGACCTTGACTTTGTCGAAAATCCGAATGACCTCGGAAGCATTATAGAAAAAATTGATGCCGAACTGCACGGTCTCTTCCCATAAAAAAAGCCGGTCTTAGACCGGCTTTTCTATTCTAATACAAAACAAGTTTATTGTTCGTTCTCCGAGTTGATTTTTAGATCAATCGCTTTTTGAGCTGCTACCGCTGCTGCGATTTCTTCTTTAGTGCCTTCGATCATCTCCACAGACTCGGTGGTTTGACCGTTTTCAGTTGTTATAACGGTGATGGTGGCTTTCATCATTTCGGTTCCTTCTAGTGTTTCAACGTTCACGGATACTTCCTTCTGAACTGATTCTTTGAGCATGGCTGAGGATGCAGTGGTATGACCTTCTGCACCATGACCTCCCAAAATAGGAGCAATCACCAAGCCAACCAAACAGGTTAGTTTGATTAGAATATTCATGGAAGGACCTGAGGTGTCTTTGAAAGGATCCCCAACAGTATCTCCCGTGACAGCTGCTTTGTGCGCTTCGGATCCTTTATAGGTCATTTCTCCATTGATCTCAACTCCAGCTTCAAAGGATTTTTTTGCGTTGTCCCAAGCCCCTCCAGCATTGTTCTGGAAAATAGCCCATAAGACACCCGATACTGTGACACCAGCCATATAGCTTCCAAGCGCTTCTGGCCCCATGACAAATCCAATGATAATTGGTGTTACTAAAGTGATTAATCCGGGTATCAACATCTCACGAAGAGCCGCACGTGTTGAAATCTCAACACATTTTCCATACTCAGGCTCCCCTTTTCCTTCTAGAATTCCAGGGATTTCACGAAACTGACGACGTACTTCTTCAACCATTTCCATGGCAGCTTTCCCTACGGCTTTCATCGCTAATGCAGAGAAAACTACAGGAATCATCCCCCCGATGAATAAGGCAGCCAATACATCGGCTTTAAAAATATTAATTCCGTCAATCCCAGTAAAGGTGACATAAGCGGCAAAAAGAGCCAACGCTGTGAGAGCTGCCGAAGCAATAGCGAAGCCTTTACCTACAGCAGCTGTGGTATTTCCAACAGAATCAAGGATATCGGTACGTTCACGAACCTCATCTGGCAATTCACTCATTTCAGCAACACCACCGGCATTGTCAGCAATAGGACCAAAAGCGTCAATAGCCAGTTGCATGGCAGTGGTTGCCATCATAGCAGAAGCGGCCAGTGCGACTCCATAAAATCCTGCTAGCGTGTAAGACCCCCAAATTGCAAGGGCAAAAAGCAATACTGAGCTCGCTGTAGAAATCATTCCTGTAGCCAAACCAGCTATGATATTCGTGGCGGCTCCTGTCGATGAGTTTTGTACAATATCCAAAACTGGTTTTTTACCCAAAGCGGTGTAGTACTCTGTAAACATTGAAATCAAGTAGCCTACAGCCAAACCAACGATTGTGGCAAGGAATACGTTGAAGCTACTAATGTCTTTGGTTCCTTCACCAAAAAACTTCATTCCATTGATAGTTTCTGGTAACATCCAGTCAATCAAGAAATAACCCGCAACAGCAGTGATCAAAATAGAGGTAATATTCCCAACATTAAGAGCACGTTGTACTTCTGCTTCTTTGGCGTCGTTATTTGAAATACGAATCAAAAAGGTTCCGATGATGGAAGCAATGATTCCAACCCCAGCAATCATGATGGGAAGCAAAATAGGTCCCATACCTCCAAAAGCGTCTTCAAATTGAGCCCCAGAAGCGTCTGTCATGTCTTTGATGATATAGTTCCCTAATACCATGGAAGCTAATACGGTAGCTACATAACTACCAAAAAGATCGGCGCCCATTCCAGCTACGTCCCCAACATTGTCTCCTACGTTGTCGGCAATGGTTGCTGGGTTACGGGGGTCATCCTCAGGAATTCCTGCTTCTACTTTTCCAACGAGGTCAGCCCCTACGTCTGCGGCTTTGGTATAGATCCCGCCACCCACTCGCGCGAACAAAGCAATGGATTCCGCCCCAAGCGAAAATCCAGCCAAAGCTTCCAAAACAATGGTCATATTATCATAGAAACTTCCTTCTTGCCCCATAAACACATTAAGAAATAGCAAAAAGAAAAGGGAAAGACCTAAAACGGCCAATCCAGCAACACCCAATCCCATTACAGTTCCCCCTCCAAAAGAGACTTGAAGTGCTTTGGGCAGGCTTTCGCGCGCAGCTTGTGTTGTTCGTGCATTGGCTTCCGTAGCGATACGCATCCCGATGTTTCCAGCAAAAGCCGAAAAGATGGCACCCACCACAAAGGCAGGAATAATAAGTATGCTCGTTGTCTCTACATAGCTAGAAATAGCAAAAAGACCTCCAGAAGCGATCAGTACAAAAATCAAAAGCAGGCGATATTCTGCGTTGAGAAACGCCAAAGCACCTTCTTTGATACTTTTTGAAATGGCTTGCATTTTTTCGTTTCCTCCGTCTTGTTTGCGAACCCATTGTGCACGAGCAAACATATATAGTAGGCCCACAAAGGATAGGGCTATTGGTACATAAAGAATCGAAGTCATAAAATAGAATCTAAATTTTTAGCGGCGTAAAAATAAACAACCACAATGGATTTGAAAAATAATACTTTTAGGAGGGGTTAGGCATTGACATATAGCACTTTCTTCACGGCTTTGATAACGTCTTGGCTACTGGGGAGCCATTCTTTCAAAAGTACTGGGGAATAGGGCGCTGGGGTGTCAGCTGTATTTATTTTTTCCACCGGTGCGTCCAAATAATCAAATAACTCTTGCTGCACTTGATAGGTGATTTCAGTGGCAACATTCCCAAATGGCCAGGCCTCCTCCAGAATCACCAAGCGATTTGTTTTCTTTACGGATTCAAAAACAGTATTGTAATCCAAGGGACGAACAGTTCTAAGGTCAATGATTTCACAGGAAACACCCTCTTTTTCGAGAGCATCAGCGGCTTTGTAGGCTTCTTTGATAATTTTTCCAAAAGAAACGATCGTCACATCATTTCCTTGCCGCTTGATATCGGCAACACCAATCGGAAGTGTAAATTCTCCTTCAGGCACCTCTCCCTTGTCACCATACATTTGCTCCGATTCCATAAAGATTACAGGATCATTATCGCGAATGGCAGACTTTAACAAGCCTTTGGCATCGTAGGGATTGGAAGGTACTACTACCTTTAAGCCCGGACAGTTGGCATACCAGCTTTCAAAAGCTTGGGAGTGTGTCGCAGCCAATTGGCCTGCGGAACCCGTAGGGCCACGAAATACAATAGGGCATGGAAATTGCCCTCCAGACATTTGACGAATCTTTGCCGCATTGTTGATGATCTGATCGATCCCAACCAACGCAAAATTAAAAGTCATAAATTCAATGATAGGCCGGTTTCCTGTCATGGTAGAACCCACGCCAATACCCGCAAATCCAAGCTCAGAAATTGGGGTATCCAATACTCGATCGGGACCGAATTCGTCAAGCATGCCTTTGGAGGCCTTATAAGCACCATTATATTCGGCGACTTCCTCCCCCATCAGGTAAACTGTTTCATCTCTTCGCATTTCCTCCGTCATGGCTTGTTGTATCGCCTCTCTAAATTGGATAGTGATCATAGGACTATATATTGTCAAATTCGGGACAAATTTACGAAATATCTCCAAGGCGTGAAACAAGGATCAAAAACTACTTATTCGCTGGTATTTGAAAAATAATTACCTTGTATGTGTACTAGAACGCAAGTTTGTGCGTTGTTAATGTACCTAGTAAAGAGTACATGAAATTAGTGGAACTACAAATTAAAGGAATCTCCTACAGCGAAACGCAGTCAGGAACCTATGCGCTCATCCTAAATGAAGCAGAGGGCGACCGCAAACTCCCTATTGTTATTGGTGGGTTTGAAGCCCAAGCGATTGCCATTTCTCTGGAAAAAGAAATCAAACCTACCCGGCCACTAACCCATGATTTGTTTAAAAATTTTGCCTCTCGCTTTGAGATTCATGTAAAACAAGTCATAATTCACAAGCTATTGGATGGTGTTTTTTATGCGAGTCTTATTTGTGAGCGTGATGAAATTGAAGAAATCATCGACTCACGCACCTCCGATGCTGTTGCCTTGGCCTTGCGTTTCAATGCGCCGATCTTCACTTATGATACCATTTTGAAACGTGCTGGATTTTCAGCTGCCATCAGTACTAGCAGTGAGCGAAAGCTTTCGGAAGACAATTGGATTCAAGAGTTTGTCACCAAACAAAGCAAACAACCCACGGCACTCCCAGAAAGACTAGAGAAAATCTCACTTAGCAAACTTAAAACCCTCTTAAAAAAGTTTGTCACTTCAGAGGATTATGAAAAAGCCGCTCTAATACGCGACGAGATTTCCAAACGCAAGCAATAGCTTGTTAATCTTTATTTGAAAACTATTCTCGAAGGAATCGCTTGTTTGTCCTTTGCCTTTCTATTTTTGAGTAAAATAGCAATGCATGCAACAGTATCTTGATTTAATTCGACACATTCAATCTCACGGAAGTAATAAAACGGATCGTACCGGTACCGGAACCAAAAGTGTGTTTGGATATCAAATGCGTTTTGACTTATCCGAAGGGTTTCCCTTGGTCACCACCAAGAAGATTCATGTAAAGTCAGTTATCCATGAGTTGCTCTGGTTTCTAAAAGGCGACACCAATATTCAATATTTACAAGATAACGGAGTCCGTATTTGGAACGAATGGGCCGACAGCAAGGGCAACCTTGGCCCCGTTTATGGACATCAATGGCGCAATTGGAACAGTGAAGGGATCGATCAAATTCAAGAAGTCATCAAAACCCTGAGAACCAATCCCGACAGTCGTCGAATGTTGGTTACCGCTTGGAATCCGTCAGTACTCCCAGACACCTCTGTTTCATTCGCAGAAAATGTAGCCAATAACAAAGCAGCCCTTCCCCCTTGTCATGCTTTTTTTCAGTTTTATGTTGCCGATGGAAAACTTTCCTGTCAACTCTATCAGCGCAGTGCAGATGTTTTTTTAGGGGTCCCTTTTAATATTGCCTCCTATGCCCTTCTCACGATGATGGTCGCGCAAGTGTGTGGCTACCAAGCTGGGGATTTTATTCACACTTTTGGGGATACCCATATCTACACCAATCACCAAGAGCAAATCGCAACCCAACTGGAGCGCACACCCAAGCCACTTCCACAAATGAAGCTAAACCCTAAGATTAAAGATCTGCTCGAGTTCAATTATGATGATTTTGAATTGATCGGGTACAATCCGCACCCTCTTATTCGTGGAAAAGTAGCGGTTTAAATCCGTGAATCGAAAACTTCGAAAAAACGATCGATGTCGTTTTCATTGTTGTAAAAATGCACCGATAAGCGAATACCCTCAGCCCGCTGAGAGCAACGTACTCCTTCATTTTGAAGTTGCTTATACAATGCCTCATCTCCTGAAATATTGAAAATAGAAGCAT
>CALITN010000011.1 GCA_938041595.1 uncultured Flavobacteriaceae bacterium
TTGATTAAAATGAACTTCCCCATGACCGCTGGGTGCATCGTAGACTCCAAATGTATTTTGCATTCGCTTGATAGTCACACCCGGAGTATCCAGCGGCACCAACACCATGCTGTGTTGCTGATGTCGTACGGCGTTAGGATCTGTTTTTCCCAACACAATTGCCAAACGAGCCTCGGCATGACCTAAACCCGTTGACCACCATTTTTTGCCATTTATAACAATCGAATCCCCATCAGGAATAATGGATGTTTCTATATTGGTGGCATCCGACGAAGCTACTTGCGGCTCAGTCATTGAAAAGACCGATTTTATTTTCGCATCCAAAAGGGGTTGGAGCCATTGCTCTTTCTGTTGGTCGGATCCAAAATGGTAAAGCACTTCCATGTTTCCTGTATCTGGAGCATTGCAATTAAAAAATTCAGATGAATTATACACCCGACCCATTTCTTCCGCCAGAGGGGCGTATTCCAATACGCTAAGTCCTTCTCCCAGCTTTGAATCGGGTAAAAACAAATTCCACAGTCCTGCTTCTTTGGCTTTCTGTTTGATCTTGGCTACTTCAGGATGCTCTGACCATTCGCGCCAACGACCGTGGTTGTTGTGCTCTCGATGGTATTCCCGATAGCTTTCTTCAAAGGGATACACATGGGTCTGCATAAATGCTTTCAAGCGTTCTAAATACGCCTGGGAACGTTGCGAAGGGGTAAAATCCATAATTATCCAAATACTTTACGAATCATTCCAGGACTGAGTTGATTCATGATTATCTTAAAAAAGTACCAGGGCCAAAAAGGAACAATGGCCGTGTTTTTCTCTTTATTTATTGCATTGACCAATAGCCGCGCACCCTTTTCCAGGGAGATCATATAGGGCGGTGGCTTACCGATCGAATCGGTCATTTCAGACTGAATATACCCTGGGAATAAAGTTGTGACTCGAATTGGACGATTATAAACTTCTATACGTGCGCCCTCAGCCAAGCTTTTTAAACCTGCCTTGGTAGCTGCATATACATTCATTGCACCCGGATATCCTCGAAATGCGGACATCGAAGAGACTGCGACCAAATGCCCATGGTTTTGCTCTCGAAAGATTTGTAAGGCTGCTTCCATCTGCGATAAGGCACCACAAAAATTGGTTATCGCTGTTTCCATATTGGGGCCTTCCAAGCCTTTTCCAAGAGATCCTCCACGGCCAATTCCTGCATTGACAATCACACGATCAAGGGTTCCTCCTGCTTTTTCAAATGCTTTTCGAAAGGATTCAAAAACAGAAAATACAGCCTTCACATCATTGACGTCCAAAGGATGTGTCAATACTGTAATTGAGGGGTTGATTTTTAAAAGGTCTTTTTTGAGGCTTTCGAGCTTCTCGGTTCTCCGGGCACAAAGTGCCAAATTATAACCCTGTTGGGCAAATTCACGTGCCATCCCCATTCCCAAGCCTGAGCTTGCTCCTGTGATGACTATATTTTTTCGCTTCATATAACGTTGGTTTTCTATAGGTAATTTGCGTTCTGGGATCCGCTCTGAGGTTCAAAATAGGAAGAACCTATGGATTGGACAACATAACTAAAAAAAAGAGTTGTTGATTCATTACAAATCAATCCGTCTTGTGTCCTTGTAATTCATGACATCAAACAGAAGGTGCACCTGTGAAAATGCAATATCAATCCCATTGGAAAGGAACTGACTGGCGTATATCTCTTGAAGAAGCGCCAACTTGAAAGGTATAGGTCCCTTTTTCCAAAACCCAGCCATTGTCTTTTTCATCCCAATAGGCTAATTCTTGAATAGGAATTTGAAGTTGAAGCTCTTGCCTCGTATTGGGAGCCAGTAATCTAGTTTTGGCAAAAGCTTTCAATTCCCGTTTGGGACGATCTATTGGAGAATCTGCTTTTTCAACATATACTTGAACCACTTCCTTCCCTGCAACGCCTCCTTTGTTGGTGATGGAAATTTTCATCTGGATCGTGTCATTTTGTACTTCCATCTCTGGCATGCCATAAGCATATTCTGTGTAACTCAATCCAAACCCAAAGGGATAGGAAACTGTGAGATTTTTTTTATCAAAATGACGATAGCCTACATAAATTCCCTCTTCGTACTGAGTATAGTCTTCATTTTTTACCCATTCACTCTCTGGGCGTCCTTTGGGAGGGAAGATCATTCCTACAAACATATCTTTCATGCTAATTTGCTGAGGATTCTTCGGAAAGTTTAGATCCGAAGCATGATCTTCTAGGGCAACGGGGAAACTGACGGGTAACTTCCCACTAGGATTTACTTTCCCGGAAAGGATATCCGCTATCGAATGGCCGCCCTCTTGACCTCCCTGCCATGCCAGCACAATGCCATCTGGCTGTGCCTTCCAAGAAGAGGTTTCGATCACACCCCCAATATTGAGTATTACGATTACCTTTTTTCCTGCCGAATGAAATTCCTTACAAACCGTATCGATCATATTTTTTTCTGTCTCCGTTAGGTAGTAATCTCCTGGCGATGCGGCTCGGTCCATGAGCTCTCCTGAGTTTCTCCCTATGGTTATGAAACCTATATCAGAAGTGGCTGCGATTGCAGCAATTTGTGCTTTGGTATAGGAAATTTGTGGAGGGGCGTATGGAGTGAAAATAGCTTCCAATTCTTCTGGCTTAACAAACGCTTCAAGGTGTTTTTCTTTGTGTTGTTCGAAAAGTGTTTTTGCCGTTTGATTGATTTGATAACCCGCACCCGATAAACCCTCCTCCAGAGAAATGGTATACGCTTCATTAACATCACCGGAGCCCGTTCCACCAGCAATAAAATCGTAGGATGTAATTCCAAACAAAGCTACATTTTTGGAAGGCTCAAGTGGCAATGCCTTTTTATTTTTCAAGAGCACCATTCCTTCAGCAGCAGAAGCACGAGTAAGAATAGCGTGTTTTTTTAGGTTGGGCGAATCATTGTGAGTATAGTCCTGAAGCTTACGCGTTTGAAAAATAAGGGTTAAAATACGTCTTGCGGCACGGTCCATCGCTGCTTCGCTTAGTGTCCCCTCTTGATAAGCTTCGCGCAGTGCTTTCCACTGTCGTGATGTTCCAGGTTCCAATAAATCATTGCCCGCTTGAATTTGAGCCACAGCATCCTTTCCTCCGAACCAGTCTGTCATCACCAACCCCTGAAAACCCCAATCATTTCGTAAGATTTGGGTGAGTAGTCGTTCATTTTCGGAAGTATAAACTCCGTTAACCTTATTGTAGGATGTCATAATGGACCAAGGTTGTGCGCGATCAACAATATGTTCAAATCCTTTCAGGTAAATTTCTCGCAAAGCCCTTTCTGAAATACGAACGTCATTGAAGGTACGATGTGTTTCTTGGTTGTTGGCAACAAAATGTTTGACCGTAGCTCCTATCCCAACACTCTGAATTCCATTGACAATGGCTGCTCCCATATAGCCCGAAAGTATGGGATCCTCTGAAAAATACTCAAAGTTTCGACCGCACAATGGATGGCGGTGAATATTGACCCCTGGGCCTAGAATTACATCAACACCATAATCACGGGCTTCTTCACCCATAGCCCTTCCTATATTATATATCAAAGTCTCATTCCAAGAAGAAGCTAAAAGGCTCGCAATGGGAAAAGAAGTACAGTAGAAATCTCTCTCCTGCCCCTCACGTCTGGGCTGGATTCGAAGGCCCGCTGGGCCATCCGAAAGATTCACACTAGGAATTCCCAATCGAGGTGTAGGAACAATTGTTCCAACGGCCCCTGCTACCCCACCAGGCTCAGATTGCCCCAATCCAGAAGCCATTCCAGAGCCTTTGAGCAGGTGTATTTTTTCTTCTATTGTCATCTGAGATAGCACATCTGAAACTCGCATTGCAAGGGGTTGACGATCGTCCTCATATACGTCCAATTGCCCGTTGGCATTCCGATCCAAAAAAGAGTATCCCTCTGACTGCAACTCCTTAAAAACAAGTGCAGCTTTGTAATCCGATTCAAAATTTAAAAAGTGTGCATCAAAATAGCGATAGCCTACATACCCTAAAAGAATACTCGTAACGACTACAAATCCTAAAACTTTAACTATCAAATTGATTTTTCTCATATCACGAATATAAAAAGTTCGGATGTTTCCTTAGAAAAAGGAAA
>CALITN010000012.1 GCA_938041595.1 uncultured Flavobacteriaceae bacterium
GAACGACCTCCATCAAAATCATGATACCAAGTGATGGGATGTGTATTGCCATTAGTCCCTCCCACATAACTACTTTCTTCTAGATTGAGGAGTGGAATAAGCGCTTCATTTTGAAAAGTGTAATTATACCACTCGTCGTCGATAGACCAAGAAGCGGGCAGGTGATTGGTGAATTGAGTATCCGTTTCCAAAGTGGTGAGGGTGGCTCTGGGAGTTCCTTCAGGATGAGATTCAAAATAAGCTCCTACAAGCTGACCGTACCACGGCCAGTCATATTCGGTATCGGCTGCCGCATGAATCCCTACATAGCCGCCACCGTTTTGTATATAATTTTTGACTAAGGCTTCTTGTTGGCTGTTGAAAATATCTAAGGTTGTACATAAAAAAACCATTGCATCTAGGGATGAAAAGTCAACACTTTCTAGAGCAGCACTTTGACGGGCATGGAGTACGTTAAATCCATTCTCTTTTCCCAATCTGATGAGGAGTTCCTTTCCGGCAGGAATGGCTTCTTTGTGAACATAGCCTTCCGTAGCGGTCAAAACTAAAACGGTTTGAGTGTTCGAAGGATCTACATAAAGGTTTTCTAGAGAGGCTTGTCCTTGACATCCATAGCTTATATATAGTGCTAAAAAACAATAAAGTATATTAATTTTCATATACAATTATACGGCTTTTTTTGGTGTCGAATCGATGGTCTATCCTCGTTACAATAACGGTGTCTTGAAGTTGAAATCGTAAATCAAAATAGAGCCCAAGATCGGATTCATAAACGTTGTGTACCTCAAAAGGGACGTCTAAATCGGCTAGATTTTCCTGATGGAGGATCGCATCAATTTTCTTAAGGTTTCGAAATACCATTCGCGGGTTTTTTTCTTTTGGGTTGATGCGAAAACCTTCTCGTATTTTCAAACTGTAATCTGTCAGGTCATACAGGGCGGTGACATAGTTGGCGCCAAGATTTCCTAGAGTTCGTTTTTCGGCATAAAGTTCGATAAAGCGGAGCCTGTGCTGGATATCAATACTGTCGTAATAGGAAGGGGAAACTTGAAGTTGTGACCATAAAAAGCGGCGTGCTTTCGCCGCATTCAAGGAACGGTTGGTATTTAATACGACCATTGGCTTTGCTGCTCGTTGCTTCCTTTTTTTTTGAGCAACAGCGGGGGATAAAAACAAAAAAAGGAGCAAGAAAATTCCAACAGGTTTCATTAGGCGTATTTATTCTTTAATTTTGATAATATACGATTCACAAAACAGTTTAGAATTCTTTGATGAAAAAAAATACACTGCAATTGTCATTTTTAGCCCAAACGACCGATGTAAATTATAGAGGAACTGTGCATGGAGGTAAAGTAATGAAGTGGATTGATGAAGCGGGCTATGCCCTTGCAGCACAGCATACGGGGAAATATTGTGTCACCAAGTTCGTGGATGATATTGAGTTTAAAAATCCAATATCCATTGGTGACCTAGTATTGGTGGAAGCATCCGTACTTCGGTTGGGAATCACTTCTATACGAATTCATGTGACGGTGGCCAGTGAAAGCTTAATAGCTGGAGAGCGCAAAGATAACTGCGCTTGTGACATCGTATTTGTTGCCCTAGATGAACAGGGCAACAAAATAGCAATTACAACTTAAGCGTTTTCAGCTTGAAAGCTTTTTAATTTTTCGATCATTTTTGGAACCACCTCAAAGGCATCTCCCACCACACCGTAGTCTGCAGCCTTAAAGAAAGGTGCTTCGGGGTCATTGTTGATAACAACTTTTACTTTGGAGGAATTGATTCCTGCTAAATGTTGAATGGCACCAGAAACACCAATGGCAATGTATAGATTGGAAGCCACAGGTTTTCCCGTTTGCCCTACGTGTTCACTGTGTGGACGCCATCCCATATCCGAGACCGGTTTAGAGCAAGCAGTGGCTGCTCCTAAGGTATCGGCAAGATCTTCAATCAAATGCCAATTTTCGGGGCCTTTGAGACCGCGACCTCCAGAGACCACGATTTCAGCATCCGCAATGGTTACCGTATCGGTTGCTTTATCAAGGGCGGTAACTTTCATGTCAGATGCTGCGGATGCAGGACTAAAATTCGTGATTGTTGCTGTGGTCTGATTTTCATGAACTCCAAAGGCGTTTTTGGAAAGCCCTACCATTTTTACTTCTGTTGCAATTTCGCATACACTAAAAGCTTTGTTGGTAAAGACAGAACGCTTGACTTGAAAAGGATTGCTGCTGATGGGGGCACCTACAACGTTGGTTACATATCCTGCGTCTAAGGTTACAGCGACAAGAGGAGCTAAAAAACGGCTGTCCGCACTGGAGCTGACAGCGATCGTGTGTGCTCCTATGCTCTTAGCAGCCTCACTCAGAGTCGCAGCGTATTGTTGGGCGTTAAAATCTCCTTGCTGGGAAGCTGCAAGTACTTCATTGACCCCATAGTTGCCAAGTAAATCGTTGTTCTCACAATTAATGGTCACGGCCACAAGATTCGTATTGAGTTGATCGGCAATAGCTTTTCCAAAAGAGGCGAGTTCCAATGCAATTTTTTTCAATTGCCCATTTTCAGATTCGGCGTATATAAGTACAGACATAATGCAATGTTTTTAAGTTAGATTACTTTGGCTTCATTGTGAAGCAAAGAAATGAGTTCGTCAATATTTTCAGGGTCTACTAATTTGACCGCACCTTTGGGGGCTGGTTTCTCAAAGGAAATGGTTTGAACCTGTTGTCCTTCTTGAGTCGGCTCCACTACGGTAAGGGGTTTTTTACGAGCCATCATGATTCCGCGCATATTGGGAATTCGAAGATCACTTTCCTCGACTAATCCCTTTTGTGCCCCAATCACAAGAGGTAATGGAGTGGTTACGGTTTCTTTACCACCATCCATTTCGCGAATGGCTGTAGCTTGACTACCCTCTATTTCCAATCCAATGCAGTTGTTCAAGTAATTCATACCCTTAAGCGCAGCGATCATGCCTGGAACCATACCTCCATTGTAGTCAATGGACTCACGCCCTGCGATCACAAGATCGTAGCTGTTTTGTTGCATGACAGTGACAATTTCCTTGGCCACCTGTTGGGCATCACGAGCAGCGGTATTAACGCGAATAGCATTGTCTGCACCAATGGCTAGGGCTTTTCGTAGTGTAGCTTCAGTTTCGGGACCCCCCACGTTGATTACATCTACCGAAGCACCGCTTTTTTCTTTGAACCACATGGCCCGGGTTAATCCAAATTCATCGTTTGGATTGATGATGAATTGAACCCCTTGGGTATCAAATTGCGTATCGTTTTCCACAAAATTGATTTTCGAGGTGGTATCCGGTACATGACTAATACAGACTAGGATTTTCATATTTTCTGTGATTTAAATTTATATGGGCAAGGCGAGTTTTCCTTTGCGTATATTTCTTGCGATTATGATTTTATGAATTTCTGAGGTTCCCTCATAGATTTGAGTAATCTTAGCATCTCGCATCAAGCGTTCTACGTGATATTCTTTTACATAGCCATTTCCTCCGTGAATTTGAACGGCTTCCACGGTGTGTTTCATGGCGACTTCGGAAGCTTTAAGTTTGGCAATAGCACTAGCGAAGCCATAGGGTTCTCCACTGTCTTTAAGAGACGCTGCTCGATAGACTAACATTCGCGCGGCTTCGATATCCATGGCCATTTCTGCCAGTTTAAATGCGATAGCTTGGTGGTCGGCAATAGGTTTACCGAAAGAAGAGCGAATGGTGGAATAGTTAGCAGCAAGCTCATAGGCACCTGCAGCAATTCCTAATGCTTGGGCGGCAATTCCGATGCGGCCTCCTTCCAGAATTTGCATGGCGAGCTTGAATCCAAAACCATCGATTCCAATTCGGTTTTGCTTAGGCACTTTTACATCGGCATAACTAATCGAATGGGTGTCCGAGGAACGAATGCCAAGTTTGTCTTCTTTGGGTCCCACCGTCACTCCTTCCCAGTTTTTCTCAACAATAAAAGCGTTGATGCCACGGTGTTTTTTATCGGGATCGGTTTGGGCAATAACCAGTTGATAATCGGCTTTGCCACCATTGGTTATCCAATTTTTAACGCCATTGAGAAGGTAAAAATCTCCTTTGTCTTCAGCGGTGGTTCGTTGCATGCTGGCATCACTACCAGCCTCAGGTTCGGATAAACAAAAACAACCGATGGTCTTACCTTGGGCCATGGGGGTTAGATACGTTTCTTTTTGGGAATCGGTTCCGTAGGTTTCGATGGCCCACAGTACGAGCGAATTATGCGCACTCATAATGACGGCAGTACTGGCATCTATTTTTGAGATTTCCTCAAGGGCGAGGACATATGATAGGGCGTCCATCCCGCTTCCGCCATATTTTTCTGAAGTCATGATGCCCATAAAGCCCAATGCACCCATTTCAGCAACCTGTTCACTAGGGTGGATCATTTTTGAATCTCGTTCAATGACACCTTCTAATAGCCGTGTTTTCGCAAACTCTCGAGCTGCCTGCTGGACGGCTTTGTGTTCTTCGGAGAGTTTAAAATCCATAGCTTAGTTTTTGAATTTGGCTTCTCGATTTTCTATAAAGGCTTGGGTTCCTTCCTTAAATTCATTAGTGGCGGATAGTTCACCAAAGGCTTTGATCTCTTCCTGAAAGCCATTGCTGTTTTTGTTGTAATAGGTCGCTACGACTTCAATCACTTTAGCTACTGCATTTGGGCCTTTGGATCCAATCAAGTGTAGTAATTCTTTGGCTTCGGAAACTGTTTTTCCAGGGGCTACCACTTTGTTAAGAATGCCCCAATCCAATGCTTCTTTGGCGTGGATCATTCGTGCTGTAAGCATGATTTCCAGACTTCTTCCTTTGCCAACCAATTGTGGGAGTCGTTGGGTGGCTCCATATCCTGGGATAATACCAAGATTGACTTCGGGATTCCCTAATCGGGCTTTTTCAGAGCCAATTCTCATATGGCAGGCCAAGGCTATTTCAAAGCCGCCCCCGAGCGCATACCCCTCAATAGCAGCAATGACAGGAACCGGACTGTTTTCAACAGCAAACATCAGCTCATGCCCCAGCGCAGAAAGGGCTGCCATTTCTTGGGCATCCATTGTCGTAAACTCCTTGATATCCGCCCCTGCTGCAAAAGCACGATCACCGCTTCCCGTCAGGACTACTCCCTTACAGGAATAGCTTTTCAATTCCGTAACAAAGAAATGATGCAACTCTCCAATCAGTTGTTTGTTGAGCGCGTTCAGTGCTTTGGGTCGGTTGAGGGTAAGGACCAATATTGAATCGGATTGAATAACCTCAAAAAGTTTTTCTGTGGCCATGCGGCAATGTTTGTCTTAGATCTTCTCAAATGTAGTCGCTAATCTAGTGATAGAAAAATATTTCACCTATTTTTTTAGACACAGTGTCATTTTTTTTGAAGCGAGTACATCTCCGTACTTACAGCTAAAAGGATAATGCTGCCACCTAAGAGTATTTTAGGTGTTGGAATTTCATTAAGTAATATAGCTCCCATAAGGATTCCATATAGGGGTTGCAAACAACTGATAAGGCTGGAAGTGGTAATGGAGAATTTTTGAAAGCTCTGTAGGAAAAGAGAGTGTCCGATGACGGTTGTGACAAGTGCCAGGAAAAAAAGCAGGCTTCCATATGAGATGATGACCTCTTTGGGTGTTACAAAGTTCATTGGGAGTAGTGCTAGAGAAACAA
>CALITN010000013.1 GCA_938041595.1 uncultured Flavobacteriaceae bacterium
ATCGTAATGAGGGGCTTGTACTTTAATTTTTCGTCAACAGCCATAGTTTATTCTTTTAGCAATTTTTCTACATCTTCCAACAACATTTCGGTTCCTGATAGTCCTATAGGATTTTCCTCTTCAATTCCAAGGTAATAGACAATGGGGTTGCCAAAATCATCAACACGAGAACGCAGAAACCCTTCCTTGTCGATCAAGGCAAAATATCCTTGGTGCTCAAAACCACCTGCTACCTCGGGATTGATACTAGCAAATATATTAAATCCTGTATTGGCCAAATCAAATATTTTTGGCTTCTCTCCTGTAAGAAAATGCCAATTCGGTGACTGAATCTCATACAATGAAGCATACTTTTTCAGTACCGTTGGGGTGTCGTGTTCAGGATCGATGCTAAACGAGGCGATCCCAAAGTCATCCCGTAATCCAAAAGCCGTATCCAAGCGTTTCATGTTTTTGTTCATTACTGGACAAATGCTTGGACAGCGAGTGAAAAAAAACTCTACAACATAAACTTTGCCCAAAAAATCTTCATTGCTGATATATAGACTGTCCTGATTGTGCATTAAAAAGTCTGGGACTTTACGCGCTTTCTTGTTCAGAATGATATAGGAAAGGGGTTCCGCTTCACTGGTGCGGTTGTTGTCTCTAATTTCCCCATCTTGAATTCTGTTTAAAAGTGTAGGAAAGGTAATGGCTGCAAAAATAACAATCACCACTACCAAACCTAGGGATTGATAGCGTTTCATTCTTTTTTGGGCTTATTGTATTTCTTTAGCGCTCTGCGATACTCCGCCAGAATCACTTTAACATCATCAAGCATTTTATTGTTAATTTCGGCAACAGACTCAGCATTGAAACCATACAAAACGGAATTGTCTTCATCGTCGTCGCGCCCGCGAAGATTGCGTTCTTTGTCAACTATAAATACTTCTGGACGACTTAGTTGAGCATCTAATTGCAAGGGAGTTTTAAGGCTTTGGAAAAACTGCTGAATGCCTAATGAATCAGCATATATAAAATTCCACTTGACAAGATCGGTTCCAACTCCCTCAGTCAATTCTTTTTGAAGTAGGGCCACCTCTTTTTGTTGTCCCTCTTCGAGTACCATAACAAACTGAAAGTCATTAAACTCATAAAACCGCTTGTAGATTTTTTGGTTTAGATTGAGTGCATCCCCCCGCTTGCGTTCCAATGCACGGCCCCAAAATCCGAGAATCGTGATACGGTCTTCCAGTTGAATACGATCGCCTCGATCGGTTTTCCAACCGTCAATTTCATCAACGGATTCGGATAAAATGGGAAGTGTAGAAAAGTTGTTTTTCCCAGAGGCAAAGAACAAATAAATCAGTACTGGGAATACAAATAGGATTCCTAAAACGAGAAATTTCTGTACTTCTTTATTCATAGCCAATTAATAAAAAAGGCGGTTTAAAACCGCCCTTAATTTAAAAGTTCCAGCTTACAAAGCCATCTCGCATCACGTCAAAAATATAATCCGCTTCTACCAATAAAATAAAAACCAGATAGGGAATCAAAATGACCAAGGGTAATACGATGGCGCTTTTTAGGTTGCTTTTTTCATCGCGAATGTGCATGAAATCCCAAGCGATGTAGTATGCTTTTACGATGGTCAGAATGATGAAAATCCAGTTGAGGAGTTTCATTCGGAGAAACATCGTATTCAAAGGGGCAGGTTTTACGATTCCCAGAACAACTTCTATCGTAGTAACGATAGAAAGGAATATCAAAACGCCCCAAATCTTTTGCTGGTTAGACTTAAACTTTAAAAGTCCTCTAAATATTGCTAGTTTGTGTGCTTCTTGTGCCATTCAATTCGATTTTAAAGTTTAGACCAAGTAGAAAAAGGTAAATACAAATACCCAAACCAAGTCTACAAAGTGCCAATACAATCCTACTTTTTCAACCATTTCATAGTGCCCTCTTTTTTCATAGGTACCCATAATCACATTTAGGAAAATAATAATGTTGATGATGACTCCAGAAAACACGTGGAATCCGTGGAATCCGGTGATAAAGAAAAAGAAATCGGCAAAAAGTCGGTTTCCATATTCGTTATGAATCAAATTAGCCCCTTGCACCACGCCAACAGCTTGACTCATTTTATCTAGAGAAGCCTCACGACTTAGAACTGTTTTTTGTCCTTCATCATTGAGTTTTTGGATGCGTACCAATAAGTTGTCATTGGCTGCAAAACCTTGTTGCACCTCGGCTACGGAATAAGTCGAAAGGGCTCCCTCGCTAATAAACCATAGTCCTGTGCTATTTTGATGCGTTGTTCGTGGGGTTTCAATGTTGCCTGCGAAAGACTCCAAGGCTACTCGCTTGCCCGTATCGGCATTTACAAACTGGAGGATTTGACCTCCTTTGGTTTCAAGCGCCCCGTATTCTCCTTTGATGAAATTTTTCCATTCCCATGCTTGTGATCCCACAAATATGGCTCCCCCAATAATGGTTAGAAACATATAAAAAATCACTTTCCCTTTTTGCATATGATGACCGGCATCAACAGCTAACACCATCGTTACCGAAGAAAAAATGAGGATAAAGGTCATCAAAGCCACGTAATACATCGGTGCATCAATCCCGTGTAAAAAGGGAAAATGCGTAAATACTTCGTCGGCAATGGGCCAAGAATCGATATTTTTGAATCTTGAAAAGCCATAGGCTACCAAGAATCCTGAAAAGGTTAATGCATC
>CALITN010000014.1 GCA_938041595.1 uncultured Flavobacteriaceae bacterium
GTTCTTCGCCATTGAGGTTGGTATTTACGTCAAATTTTTTCTTTCCAAAAAGCCAGGCCAATGAAGTCTTGGACAAGCTGGGTATATGATTGTCTAAAAATGGTAACCAACCAAATATGCGGTATTCATTCCCCTCTGGAATCACAGTCACTAGATTATTAAAATACCCTAAATAGCCATTTTCGGAGGTCGCTGTTCCCGAGAGAACATCCCCATTAATGTATCTATTGACTTGGTTCTGATTAACTTCCGCTTGTTCGAACAATTCGGAGAGTTGCGCGCCAATAGTCGTTTTGATATACTGCGGTGCACCCACAGCACTACCAGCGACAGCCACTGTTCGTTGGGCTGAAAATTCACCGGTTTCTAAAAAGACTCCAATATTAACTACATCTTCCGGACGAATGGTCCAAACGGTCTCACCCATATTCAAAGGGGTTAACTGATGAATTTGAACGCTCAAATTTCCAGCGGGGTGCTGTCCTTTTACCGGGACATAGGTTGCGTTTTCAATGTTTTCAAAAAAGCCCCCGAAAGAAGCTTCTGCACTCAAAAATATCTCAGGAACTAGTTTACTAAGAAAATTAATTCCTCTTTGAAATTCTTCTTTGTTGTTTTTCAACAAAAAGTCAAAATCCACGTCCAAAGGTGCCGAGGCATAGGTTGAAATAAACAAAGCTTTGGGTTCTGCCTTTGGATTCGCAACAACTCCGTAGGGTCTTTGTCCTATGAAAGGCCAGTTTCCAGAATCGAGCAAAAGTCGAATCGCTTGTTCTCGATCGAGTTTTTCCCATTGAGTTGTTTTGTGTTTTACCGCCTGATCCCCTTCGGGAGAAATCACTAATGCTAGGATCTTTCGCTTAGCACCTCTTAGCACTTGTGTCAATTTCCCCGCAAGAGGAGAAACAAATTGAATTTCAGGATTGTTTTTGTCAAAGAATAATGGTGTTCCCTTCTCCACAACGGTTCCTTCTTTTACTAAAAGTTTAGGAGTCATTGCAAAAAAATCGTCAGGTTGTATCGCTACAGATGAACTGGATGTGTATTCTTTAATTATCTTTTCAGCTTCACCATTCAGAGCGATGGTGGCCCCTTTTCGGGTACGGATGCCTTTTGACATTGAATCAAGTTTTCTAAAATCGTACAAATTTACTAATTATGCTTGTGGAGGTAAAGCGAATGCGGATCAATCCTTCTTATTTATAAATAATCTAAATAGATGTTTAACTAACATGGCTTTTCGATCTTTTTTTCCTCCCTATACAGTATTGCCTATTCGTTTGAATTGGCTATTTTACTGGGGCATTGGCTTATGCTGTTTTTTTGGATACAGTCAAGAAGGCCTTGAACAAAATCCGCCAGATTATATCAAATCCGTGGTCTTTAAGACCTTGAATTCCGAAATTCAGTTTCCAATTTTAGAGTCAGGAGCTCGTTTGGTGCTCGAATTTGACGATCTCCAAGCTATTGATGCCGATTATTACTATAAAATTTCCTACTTCAACTACGACTGGAGTCCTTCAAATTTGTTCAAAAATGAATATTTGGATGGATTTGATAATCTTCGAATCGATGACTTTCGAAGTTCTACCAATACCCTCCAACGTTACACGCATTATCAACTGCAACTTCCCAATGACAACACTCGGTTTTTATTGTCTGGAAACTATCTGCTCGAGATTTATAACAGTGACGACGTATTGGTATTTTCAAGGCGTTTTTTAATTTCAAAAAATGAAGCCAATGTTGCGGTAGGTGCTTTTCGCACGCGTGCCTTGGACTTTTTTAACACCCATCAAAGTGTTCAGTTTTCTATCACACCCAAAGGGGCTGCGTTTCGGGATCCAGAACGTTTGGTAAAGGTAGTGGTATTGCAAAACGATAATTGGAATACCGCCATTACAGATCTAACACCCCAATACTACAATAATACCAGCTTGGAGTATCGTTATGATGAACAAAGTCGATTTAGTGGCGGAAATGAATTTTTGTTTTTTGACACGAAAGACCTGCGAGTGAGTTCTCCGAGTATTAGCTTTGTCGAGCGAAGCGATCTATATGATAGCTTTTTATACACGGACATCCTACGGGCCAATCTTCCCTACACTCTAGCTCCAGATATCAATGGTGATTTTGAGATCCGTACCCTACAAGGTACGCAAGACAGTGCTATTGAAGCTGATTATACCCGTGTACACTTTAGCCTTTCAGCTCTCGCTGCCATCCCCAACGCCGATATTTACATCTTAGGAAAATTTAACAATTACCAGCAAGAGGAAAATGCTCGCATGGAGTATAATAAAGGGTTAAACGCCTATGAAGCCACCTTACTACTAAAGCAAGGTTTCTATAATTACAGCTATTCCATTGAGACTCCAGAAGGGATTGATCCTTATGCCATTGGAGGGTCTTTTGCCCAAACAGAGAACCGTTATTTGGTATTGGTATATTATCGAAATTTTGGAGATTTGAACGATCGTTTGATTGGTGTGGGCGTCGGTTCCTCTTTTCAATTACTGAACTAAGCATAAAAAAACCCTTATCGCTTGATTTTCAAGCATTTTTTGTAACTTAGTATAACTGTTTGTTTATTAATCATGTTACAACAAGTTACTCGTGGTATCAAAATTTCTGTAGCTACGTCCTTCAATGGTAGCTATGTGAAGAATTATATCAAACATTATGCCTTCTCCTATAACATACGGATTGAGAATAAAAGCAAAAATTCTGTCCAACTTTTAACACGCCACTGGAAAATTATGGAAGGACACAATGGCCCTCAATATGTCAATGGCGCGGGGGTGGTTGGCAAAAAACCCGTCATCAATCCAGGAGATCAATACGAGTATAGCTCTGGTTGTCTGCTTACCTCGCCTCTGGGTGCTATGAAGGGATCGTATATTATGATCGACTTTAGCAGCACTAAAAAATTCCATGTAGACATTCCAACCTTTAAACTTGCGGCTCCCTTTGTACTGAACTAGCATTCGATTTTTCCTTTTTTTTAGCATCTTTACCAAAACTTAAAATTCTATCCAATGTCGAATAGCAATTCTTTTGTACCCGTACCCGAAAACGAACCCATACTCGCTTATGCCCCTGGAAGTCAGGAACGAAAAGAAGTGTTGGCCACTTACAAGAAAATGTACAAAACCCCCATTGAGGTACCGCTATTTATTGGAGGGAAAGAAATAAAAACGGGGCATACCGCCAGCATGCACCCACCCCATGAGCATCAGCATTTGCTGGGCACCTATCACCTTGCAACAGCCTCAGAAGTAGACATTGCTATTGAAAGTGCTTTAGCAGCCAAAAAACAGTGGGCTGCGATGCCTTGGGAAGCTCGTGCTTCTATTTTCCTAAAGGCTGCAGAACTCATCGCTGGTCCCTACCGTGCCAAGATCAATGCTGCTACGATGCTAGCGCAGTCTAAAACTATACATCAAGCCGAAATTGATGCTGCCTGCGAGCTCATCGATTTTTTACGATTCAACGTCGCCTTTATGCAGGAGATATACCAAAATCAGCCTGTGTCTGGTCCCGGAATGTGGAATCGTTTGCAATACAGACCTCTCGAAGGATTTATCTACGCCATCTCTCCATTTAACTTTACAGCCATCGCTGGAAACTTATCGGCCAGTGCCGCCATGATGGGGAACGTTATTGTATGGAAACCCAGTGATCACCAAATTTTCTCTGCCAAGATTGTCATGGATGTTTTCCGCGAAGCGGGACTTCCCGATGGCGTTGTTAATATGGTAATGGGCGATCCCGAAATGGTCACCAACCGTGTTTTGGCCTCACCAGATTTTGCTGGAGTACACTACACAGGATCTACATTTGTCTTTAAAAATATTTGGGAGAAAATCGGAAACAATATTCAAAACTATAAGTCCTATCCTAAAATTGTAGGAGAAACGGGTGGAAAAGATTTTATAGTGGCTCATCCTTCTGCCATTCCCGAACAAGTAGCCACGGGGATCATACGAGGGGCATTTGAGTTTCAAGGACAAAAATGTTCTGCTGCTTCACGCGTCTATCTACCAGAATCCATCGCAGAAGATGTTTTGGAATATGTGAAAAAAGAAGTCGCCACTATCAAAATGGGATCTCCAGAGAATTTTGAAAATTTTATGACAGCCGTCATTCACGAGGGCGCCTTTGATCGCCTGAAAAGTGCTATTGAACAAGTCAAAAAAGATGCCGAAGCAGAGATCATTATCGGAGGGGAATGCGACAATAGCATCGGCTATTTTGTGTCTCCAACAGTAGTTCGGACAACAGATCCCAACTACTTTAGCATGAACACTGAGCTCTTTGGGCCTATCGTAACTATTTATGTTTACCAGGACGATCAATGGGCAGAAACACTTCAATTAGTGGATCAAACGTCAGAATATGCACTAACCGGTGCCGTCTTTTCTCAAGACCGATATGCCTTGCAAGAGGCTTTTGACGCGCTCGAAAATTGTGCTGGAAATTTCGACTTTAACGACAAACCCACAGGAGCCGTTGTAGGACAACAACCTTTTGGAGGTGCCAGAGGTTCAGGAACCAACGACAAAGCT
>CALITN010000015.1 GCA_938041595.1 uncultured Flavobacteriaceae bacterium
TTTTTTCTTAAGGCTTTTGTAGTAACCTGAAAAATGTTTGTACGCAGCCTCTAAGTTAATCCCCCCACCGATGGGCAGCAATAAGGTATTAAGAATAAGGCTTTTCGCAGAGACTATTTTTTCTTCTCGCTTGCCCCCATAACCAGGGATCCCCAGGGAGTAAAAGTTGACTGGTTTTTTTATTGTTGAATTTTGCAGATCTCGACTCAAATCACCGGATAAATCATAGGGCCGAACCACAACCTCATTCAATTCATTCACAAAAGGTTCTAGATAAACCATTACTTCTGCGGCTTCAAAAAGAGTTGTTTCAATAGGCAGAGCTTTAGGCTTAAACTGGATGGCCGAAAAAAACAAAAGGTCTCCCGGTGATACCACCATTTCAAAAGCGCCTTTATCATCAGTAATAGTAGCAGTTCCCTTCGTTTGGTTGATAATATGAATGCCACTCACAGAAAGGGAATCGTGTTTTACCTGCCCTACAAGAGTTTTAAATTGCTGAGAAAAAAGGGTGTGAGTTGCCAGTAAAAGCACTAGAACAAGTGCTCGCAAGGGATCAATATTGAGACTTATAGTTTTCACTTTCATTGATTAAATAGTCAATGAGTTCAAATTCCTTGCTTTTGTTCAATAGGTCTTGGGTGGGCAATTGCTGGTCGATATACTCCAAGAAACCGGTCACTTGATCCTGTGACAATGAGAGTGTTTCGGTGAAAAAACGATCCTCAAACAAATAGGATAAAACACGACTGGGTTTCAAGTTTTTGCGTTCCTCTGCAGTTTTTCCCTTCATCAGTTGCATTGCCAATTTGGCAATATTTACAATGTTTAGACCATTGGTCAAGCGTGGTTCATCCATGGCCGCATTAGTAATTCGGGTCGATTTATCTTGCCTGTAGTCATACCCCTCAAACTCCTCATTTTTCAGATTCATGAACTGTTCGGTGTCCTCAGGGGTGATCACAACTTCTTCTAGGGCTTGAATTTTTTCATTAACCGAAATGATCAGCCGTTTTTTGCGGAGAATTTCAGGGGTGATTTTGACTGTTTTGATCGTATATTGAACTGAAGAAAAAACAAGCTCATCACCCAAATTCGCTAAAATCTCAAAGGCTCCATTGCTATCGGTTATGGTGCTCAGTTGTGCTGTATTATTAATCACATTGGCCGCTACAACATTCGCATTTCTGTAAATAAGCTTGCCCTGTATATACACCGGTTTTTGAGCATGAAGCCATCCAACCGATAAGAATATAAAAGAAAGAGAAACCCAGAACTTCATGAATTAAAGATAGTCGAGGGGAAATCAAAAACGAAAAAAAAGAGAAAAACTTTTGTTAAAAGTGGTTGAGCGGGAGACCGGGTTCGAACCGGCGACATTCAGCTTGGAAGGCTGACGCTCTACCAACTGAGCTACTCCCGCATGTCTCCAAATATATCATTTTTTTTTATTTTGGAGGCGTGAATCTAAGCATCCAAAACATAACCGCAGAAGACACCCTTCCGATTCGGCAACGCATGTTACGCCGAGGCTATCCCCTATCTGACTGTCATTTTGACAAAGATCTCGCTCCTTCAACTCGGCATTGGGGCGCCTATGCCAACGAAGAACTTGTAGGGATTCTCTCCGCAATGGAAAACCCACTGGAAATCTATCCCAAACAAATGGCTTTTCAGTTTCGAGGTATGGCCGTAATTGAATCCTATCAGCGTAATAGAATTGCCAGTAAACTCCTTATCGCAGCAGAAAAACAACTTCAAAATGAATTTAACCCCCAAGTATTTTGGCTCAATGCTCGAATCCACGCACAAGAATTATACCTGCACTTAAATTACCAGTCCGATGGAGCCGTATTTGAAATTCCTACGGTTGGTCCTCATTTACGTTACACAAAACATCCGTCCACATGAACCGAATATCAATTTTGCTTTTAATGGTTTCACCTATGTGTTGTGCTCAGCCATCTCCACAATTTGAAACCGAACAGTTAATCGGTAAAAAAGAGATCTCTCTAGCTGGGGAAGGTTATCAATTGCTCCCGCAAGCTGCGGCTGCTTTTGAACAGATGAAAGCTGCTGCCAAAAAAAAGGGCCTTGAAATTAAAGTAGTCAGTAGTTTTCGATCCTACCAACGTCAACGCGCTATCTGGAATCGAAAATACAAAGCCAATGCAAAAGCCGGACTGAGCCCCCAAAAAAACATTCAAAAAATCATCGAATATTCCACCATTCCAGGTACCTCTCGCCATCATTGGGGAACCGAAATTGATATTATTGACGGAGCCATCCCCCCGAAAGGTGATGTTTTAATCAGCCGAAAATTCCACAATTCTGGCCCCTATGAGCCGCTTCGTAAATGGTTGGAGGCTCATGCCCAAGACTATGGGTTCTTTTGCGCTTATCCCGATGATTCCGAACGCCCCGGTTTTTCCTATGAGCCTTGGCACTATAGCTATGCGCCCCTTTCCAAACCGTTATACAATGCCTACCTGGAGCTGGATCTTCGAGAAGCTCTTTCTGACTTGGACTTGGACGGTAGTAAACATCTCGACCAAGCTTTTTTGATGAGCTATCGAGAAAGTCATATTAAAGGGATCAATCCGGTGCTTAAATAATC
Source organism: uncultured Flavobacteriaceae bacterium (assembly GCA_938041595.1). GTDB lineage: Bacteria > Bacteroidota > Bacteroidia > Flavobacteriales > Flavobacteriaceae > UBA11891. The sequence goes on from CALITN010000015.1 coordinate 2,618, forward strand.
TGGGGGAATACTTTTTGGTATTGTTGCACTCGAAAGTCAAGAGTAGTAAAACTGGGGTCTTTTGCTTTTTGAGCCTTGTAGGCCGCCATGCTACCCACGGCTCGATTGGCAGCACCGGATGGAGCCGTTAGCGAATAGGTTGTAAATCTTCTTTTTTGATAGGTAAAGGAGTGTTGTCGTGGTACTACATCATTTTCTAATACTAAACTCAAGCCTTTACTTTTCAAGTAACGTCTAAAAAAATATGTGGGACCATTTTTACTATCTCCTCCCGTGAACAGTAATGTTTGCACCTTTGGAACTTGATCCAAATAGCTAAAAAAATTACGCAGTTGCACCTTTTGCATTCCCATATCGGAGGCGTTCAATTTTTCCCGATAGCAGTGCGCTACAATATCACATATTCCCAATTTTGTTTGGTTTAAAAAAGCCTTGCGTTCCTCAACGGCTGCAGCTGAGTTTTCAAATCGCAAATCCAACGAATACATACGATCCAAAATTGGCCATAGTTGCCCATCGATACTTCCATAACAAAAAGGAACATCGCCCGGTTTTAAGTTACCGTAAGAAAATCTGGGTGGAGGAAGCGTCCCCACAATCAGGTGGGTGGCCTCCTTTGGCAAAAAGGGTTCAAATGGATGTTGATGCAACCACATTTTTTGTACATTCATAAAACCAAATCTTATCAATCATGGGTAAAGGCGATAAAAAAACACGGCGCGGAAAGATCATTCGAGGAACCAATGGCGTACGACGCCCCAAGCGAAAAATAAAACAGCAAAAAACTAGCGAATAAACACTGGCTTGGCAGGATCTTCCGTATGGGTTTCACTAAATTGATAGCCACCACCATCAAAGCGTAGTATTTCATCTCGGGTGGCGCATTCGTTTTCGATCAAATAACGAGCCATCATTCCACGGGCTTTTTTGGCAAAAAAGGAAATCATTTTCAGCGTACCATTCTTATAGTCTTTAAACTGTGGATGTAGGAATTGTCCTTTGATGGATTTGGTATCAATTGCCGAGAAATATTCATTACTCGCCAGATTCACCACCCACTCATCGGACTCCAATTCAACATTTAGCAAGGCTGTCAATTTCGGTTTCCAGAAAGCAACCAAATTTTTCTTAGACCCAACAGAGAATTTGGTTCCCATCTCCAATCGATAGGCTTGAATCCGATCCATGGGACGCAAAAGACCATAGAGCCCCGAAAGGATTCGAACTTGATCCTGCAAGCGATCGTAATATTGGGCTTCGAGGGTTTCTACATCCAAGCCTTGATATACATCTCCGTCAAAATAAAAAACCGCAGGACGGGCATTTTCATCCGTAAAAGGAAACCCAAACCGTTGATTTCGATCTACATTAAGCGCTGCAAGAGCATCGGATATATGCATCAACTTAGCAAGCGATCGTGCCGATTTACGACGCAATAACTTATTGATCCGAAGGGCTTCTTCTTCGAAAATAATGGAACTATAATCATAGTCTGGAATGGATCGATCTGCATTCATTGACTTGGCTGGAGAGAGGAGAATCTTCATACGTTTTTTTTCAAAGGTAAAAGATTCTTAGGCTTAAGTCAACTTGTGCTGTACATAGTGTTGCCACTTGGCAATTACAGAGGAAAAATCTTCGGGAAGCGGTGCCTCAAAGTGAACCCTTTTCCCTGTTTTAGGATGGACAAAACCAAGGGTTCTGGCATGCAGCGCTTGGCGGGGAATCAAACGAAAACAGTTGTCCACAAACTGCTTGTATTTAGTGAAATGCGTCCCTTTCAGCAATACATTACCACCATAGCGTGCATCGTTAAAAAGGGTGTGTCCAATGTGCTTCATATGCGCTCGGATTTGATGGGTGCGTCCCGTTTCCAATCGACATTTTATCAAACTCACATAACGCAGTCGCTCAATAACTTCATAGTGGGTAATGGCCTCTTTGCCTTGGTCTCCCTCCGGAAAAACAGTCATTTGTAAACGATTTTTTGGATGCCGCCCAATATGTCCTTCCACCGTCCCTTTGTCATCTGTCATATCACCCCATACCAAAGCTACATATTCTCTGTCAGAGCTTTTATCAAAAAACTGCTTGGCTAAATGGGTCATGGCTTCTTCAGTTTTGGCAATCACTAAAAGGCCACTGGTATCTTTATCAATACGATGCACCAAGCCTGGACGTTCGTTACTATTCGCTGGTAAATTTTTAAAATGATGCAACAGCGCATTGACAAGAGTGCCAGAATAGTTCCCATGTCCCGGATGTACAACCATTCCCGCAGCTTTGTTGACCACCACTAAGGTGTCGTCCTCATAGACTATATCCAAGGATAGCTCCTCCGGAATCAAAAGGTTTTCATAGGGCGGATGGTGAAACAAAACCTTTACCTCATCATTGCCTTTGACACGATAATTGGATTTGACCACTTCTTCATTCACAAAAATACTTCCGGCCTTTGCCGCTTGTTGAATTTTGTTTCGGGTGGCATTTTCGATACGGTTCATCAAAAATTTATCTACCCGAAGGGGTTCTTGTCCTGAATCGGCTTGAAAACGATAATGTTCGTAAAGGGGAGCTTCTTCGGAAGGTGTTCCCTCAGCAGCAAGTTTAGCGTCTCCCATTTCCAAGTACGATATCAATGGCGGTGGTTTTGGGTAACACGGTTCCCGGAGCAATCTTACGCCCTTCGTAGCGTAGCTCCAAGACCATGTCTTTTCCAATAGCATTACGGTAGCTAATCTCACCCACGGTTAAGCCAACAGACTGCAAAATAGAAGCAGCATTTCGTTTGGTAATCTGAATGATATTGGGAACAGTAACTTTTCGGTAATCCGAAGGGTTGAGAGTCAAATAGATTTTTCGATTTGTTTTGACCTGATCTCCAGCCAATGGATTTTGCTCAATAACCGCCAAAGGCGGTAATGATGGATCGTATTTGGCTGAGTCCAAAACTTCGTAGCGCAATTGCTGGGACTGGAGCAAGGTGTCCACTACTGCTAAAGGAAGGTACTGCAAATCTGGAACGGCTTGCGTTTGTCCGTTGTGAGTCCATTTGTCCAGCATTCTCAAACTAAAAATAATCAAACCCAGCGCGATCAAAAAAGCGAGGAGCAGTTGCTTAAGAAAAAATCTACTAAATAGAAAACGCAAAAAAAGCATTGGGTTGAATTTGCCGTAAAGATAGTAAAAACCATCGCGAGAGAATTACCTACCTTTGACACAAAGTGGACACTTATGTCGAACCCTATTGTTGGAATTGCCTGCCATGGCTACTCTTTGGAGGCCTCGATTTCCATGCAAAGCGCACAAACCGTACAACAACAGCTAGAATCGGCCTATTCAGCTGTTTTTCTCCTCAAAATCACTCCTTCTCAATGGTCAGTAATTGATTCCAAAGGGCAGGAACAACCCCTTGCTATTGGACAATTTGATTTTACATACGGAGGAAAATCCCTTCGTTTTGACGTGATTTTCAATGCTCTTCACGGCAGCCCAGGCGAAGACGGGCAATTGGCTGCCCTTTTAAATTTCGCTGGGATTCCTCATACTAGCTGCGATATGTACACTGCAGCCTTGACCTTTAACAAAAGAGATTGTATCGCCATAGCCCGACGATTGGGGGTTCCCACAGCACCTTCAGTAATTCTAGACCAAGGCGAACCCATTGATAGCGCAGCCATTGAAGCTGCTGTAGGGCTTCCTTGTTTTGTAAAAGCCAATCGGGCTGGAAGTAGTTTCGGGGTTTTTAAAGCCCGTACACAGGAGGAACTTCTACAGTATATTCCCAAAGCTTTTGAAGAAGATTCGCAGCTTATTATCGAAAAAGCACTGGAAGGACGCGAGGTATCCGTGGGGGTGGTTCGCCTCCAAGGAAAAACAACCGTTTTACCCATCACCGAAATTGTTACAGAAAATGACTTCTTTGACTATGCCGCAAAATATGAAGGGGAATCTCAAGAAATTACCCCAGCCGACCTTCCAGCCACATGGGAGGAAAAAGTAATCCAATGGGCATCAATACTTTATGATAAATTGGGGCTCCATGGCGTCAGCCGCTCCGAGTTTATTTTTGTCAATGGCATTCCTCATTTACTGGAGATCAACACCGTACCCGGAATGACCCAAGCCAGTATTATCCCCCAACAATGCGCAGCCGCCAATCTGAGCCTTCAAGATTTGTTTGTCGATATGGTGACAGATGCGCTCCAAAGAAATCCGTAACTTCGAATTTTAAGCAACGTACTATGAAACGCGCTGTATTCCCTGGGTCCTTTGATCCCATTACCCTTGGGCATGAAGATATCATCCTGCGAGGGCTTCCGCTTTTTGATGAGATCGTCATTGCTATTGGTAAAAACAACGACAAAAAATATATGTTTTCGGAAGCACAGCGGATTGGATTTGTCCAAACGGTTTTTAAAGACTATCCCAGCATCCGAGTGGAAACCTATTCGGGATTAACTATTGATTTTTGTAAAAAGATCAAAGCAGATTTTATTTTAAGAGGGCTTCGCAACCCAGCTGATTTTGAATTTGAAAAAGCCATTGCACACACCAATCGCAAACTTTCTGGTATCGAAACACTCTTTTTCCTTACAGCTGCCAGAACCTCATTTATTAGTAGTTCAATCGTACGGGATGTGATTCGCAATGGTGGCGACTATTCTGTTTTGGTGCCCAAACAACTTCAGCTACCCTAATACACCTTCTTGTTCAAAATGGATTTTGATGTTTTCGTAAGCATTGGACAGCAATTCTGGAATCTCTTCTTTCGTTTTCCACTCAGCGGCCATGATACCTTCGTCTAATTGGGGTTGCAGCGGCCCGTTGTAACTAGTTTTCATAAAATACCAGTGGGTTTTTTTGAGTCGATATTTTCCATTACGAGAAAAGATGTGGTAGGTAATTGGTAGTGGTTTGGTCACAATCAAATCGGCCACAGCCGTTTCCTCCATCACTTCGCGAACCGCGGCATCGATAAGGAGTTCTTTTTTTTCTGTCCGCCCTTTAGGCAGATCCCATTTGTTGTTTCGATAAATCATTAAAAAACGCCCATCAGAATGTTGAACCAAACCTCCTGCCGCTTCTACTCCGGGAAATCGTTTCAAAAAATGTTTCCATAGCTTTTCTTCATCTTTGTGATACAAATAGACTGCTTCTACTTTGCTGGATTTCACCGCTTTTAGAAGGCATTCTGCACTACTATATTTGATGTGAAACAAGGGATTATGATTCGAATTAATTGCCAAGGAGGTAGTAAGGTAGATCGGCTTTTGGTTGAAAAAAACTTTATACATTTAGCGTATGATTTATGACATCCAAACGGCTGCTAAAACAGCCGAACAACTCCTACAAATTAATGCAATAAAATTGAGTCCAAAAAATCCATTTACATGGGCCAGTGGATGGCAATCGCCTATTTATTGTGACAATAGAATTACGCTTTCCTATCCAGAAATCCGCAGCTATTTAGCCCAATCCATTGCCGCTCAAGTTAAAGAGCTCTATGGAACAGATGTAGTGATTGCTGGTGTGGCCACGGGAGCCATTGGTATTGGTATGCTGGTGGCCGCTGAGATGAACCTGCCCTTTATCTACATACGTCCCGAAAGCAAAAAACACGGCCGTCAGAATCAAATAGAAGGTGCCTTGCCCTCCCAGGCTAAAGTGGTAGTGATTGAAGATCTTATCAGTACTGGAAAGAGTAGCCTGAATGCCGTTAGGGCCTTACGGGAGACCGATGCAGAAGTACTGGGTATGATTGCTTTGTTTACCTATGACTTTACTACCGCGACAGAAAATTTTAAAGCGGCTCAAGTAATCCTCCATACCCTATCTGACTACCCCACCCTTATTGAAGTAGCCAAAGATCAGAAAGCCATTGACCCCTCCGAATTGGAACTACTAAAAAAGTGGCGAGACAATCCTTCGGAATGGACGTCCGCATCCTAGTTAAAAGGAAAAAATATTTGTGATTTATCATATAGCCCGGGGCTTGGCATTACATAATTATAACAGGGAATGCTCCGCAAAATCGGGGCCCATTATACAGGGCCTACAATTCAAACGCTAATACAACAAGGTCAAGGCCTTTGAATCTTTAAAGTACTGCAATTCGCTGGACTCCCATTCTATTTGAAGCGCACCTTTTGTGGTAACACCCCGTATTTTACCTCTTCTATGTTCGCCATTATAGATAAAAGAGTGCCATACCTCACGACCAAATAACTGCTTTTCATAAGTTTTGTTCAGCACACTTGCATCCCTAGAGTCAAGCGTCATAAAGGCGTTTTCCAAAGCGGTTAACAAATCCGTAAAAAGTTGCTCCCGATCGAGGGGCCTCCCCAAAGCAAGCGACAAGGAGGAAGCCTTAGGCAGATGGCTAAAATCCGTTTGGTTGACATTAATCCCAATGCCCACAATCGAAAGGTTGGATCGCTGGCCTTGGAGGCTATTTTCAATAAGAATTCCTGCCAATTTAGAGTTAGCTGACAAAATGTCGTTTGGCCACTTAATGGCAATTTGAGGAATTTTTAGCTTCTGAAAAACATCCGTAAGAGCCAAGCAGACCACTCGATTGATTTGAAAAGCATCTAAAGGATCCGAGATCAAATCGGGCCAAAAGACGCTAAACGTAAGGTTTTCTCCCTTTCGGGACTCCCAGCGGTGAGCGTGCTGCCCCTTTCCATGGGTTTGATACTCCGCCCAAATGGCAGTGGGTTTTTGGAGCTTGTTTTGAACCACAGCTCGTTTTAGCTCTGCATTGGTTGAAGTGGTGGCATCAAGTTTGCGTATAGTGAAAGCAGTCAAGATTTTGTCCTTTTGGGGATATTTATTGTGTAAATTTGTGTAAAACTAAAAATTTTTAATGGCAAAAGAGAACCGGTCAGAAGATGAATTGATGAGCAACATAGTAGCAGGAATTGAAGAGGTCAAGGGTCTCGACATACATTTGCTCGATTTAAGAGAGATAGAGAACACGGTTTGTAGTTATTTTGTTGTTTGTTCGGGTACCTCCAATACTCATGTTTCAGCTATTGTTAGCTCCATCAACAAAACAGTCAGTAAAAATTTACACGAAAAACCCTATCATACTGAGGGAGAAGCCGTAGCCGAATGGGTATTGCTTGACTATATCAACATTGTGGTGCACGTTTTCCAACGGCATACTCGTGAGCATTTTAATATCGAGGGGCTCTGGGGAGACGCAAAAACCACTGAAATCGCTATGAAAAATTAAAAAATGAGTAACGCTAAGAAACAACCATCACCAAAAATTAACCCCTACTGGATCTATGGGGTTGTCATTGTACTGCTCTTGGGCATGAGCTTCTTTGGAGGCGATAACGACTGGCAAAACCTCAACAAAATCAATATCAGCGAATTTGAGCGCTACCTTAACGACGGTGACGTGAGTGAAGTGGTCGTTGTCAATAAAAACCTTGCGCGTATCACCCTAAATAAAAACGGGTTGAATAAAAAAATCCATGAGCGTGTGACCAAGAAAAACTTCTTGGGACAGGATAATAGTGCTGGGCCTCACTATCAATTTGAAGTTGGAAATCTAGAGTTATTTCAACGTAAACTCGAGAAAGCAGAGAACAACAAAGTCGCATTTAACTATGAGTTTATAACCGTAGAAAATCGCTGGATGGATGTACTTTTGAGCTTTCTACCCATCATTGTAATCATTGGTGTATGGATCTTTTTGATGCGCCGTATGTCTGGCGGTGGCGGTGGCGGTGCTGGTGGCCAGATTTTTAATATCGGTAAATCCAAAGCCAAATTATTTGATCAAAATACTGACGTAAAGGTTACGTTTAAAGACGTGGCTGGCTTGGAAGGAGCCAAAGAAGAAGTACAAGAGATTGTAGATTTCCTAAAAAACCCCACCAAATACACCAAGCTCGGAGGGAAGATTCCTAAGGGAGCCCTACTGGTTGGTTCTCCGGGAACAGGGAAAACACTTCTGGCCAAAGCTGTAGCCGGTGAAGCCAAAGTCCCTTTCTTCTCGCTATCCGGTTCAGATTTCGTAGAGATGTTTGTAGGAGTGGGTGCTTCTCGTGTACGCGATCTGTTTAAGCAAGCCAAAGAAAAGTCCCCCGCCATCATTTTTATCGACGAGATTGATGCCATTGGACGAGCCCGAGGGCGCAATAATATGACCGGTTCCAACGATGAAAGAGAAAACACCCTCAATCAATTATTGACCGAAATGGACGGTTTTGGCACCAAAACCAATGTAATTGTATTGGCAGCCACCAACCGTGCGGATGTACTAGATAAAGCCTTGATGCGGGCTGGGCGCTTTGATCGTCAAATCTATGTGGATCTTCCCGACTTGAACGAACGCAGAGAAATTTTCAAAGTACACTTGGCTCCCCTGAAGGTAATCAAATCCTTGGATGTAGAGTTTTTAGCCAAGCAAACACCTGGTTTTTCCGGTGCTGACATTGCAAATGTTTGTAACGAAGCAGCCCTGATCGCCGCACGAAAAAACAAAAAATCCGTAGGGAAACAAGACTTCCTTGATGCTGTGGACCGGATTGTTGGTGGACTTGAAAAGAAAAACAAAATCATTACTCAAGAAGAAAAGAAAACCATCGCATTTCACGAGGCCGGTCATGCTCTGACCAGTTGGCTCTTGGAATACGCTGCACCCCTTGTGAAAGTGACCATAGTTCCGCGAGGACAATCCTTAGGAGCCGCTTGGTATCTGCCAGAAGAACGTATGATCGTTCGGACAGAACAAATGCTTGATGAAATGTGTGCTGCCTTGGGAGGACGCGCTGCGGAGAAGATTATCTTTGATAAAATATCTACTGGGGCTCTAAGCGATTTGGAAAAAGTAACCAAGCAGGCCCGCGCAATGGTGTCTGTTTACGGGCTCAATGAAAACATTGGAAACATCACTTATTACGATTCCTCTGGGCAAACGGATTATAATTTCTCAAAGCCCTACTCCGATGAAACGGCTAAGGTCATCGACGATGAAATTTCTAAAATCATCGAAACTCAATATGCCCGTGCCTGTCAAATTCTAAAAAAGCACAAGGCCAAATTGACGGCTCTTGCAGAAAGACTT
>CALITN010000016.1 GCA_938041595.1 uncultured Flavobacteriaceae bacterium
TATTTAAAGCCGCAACTGTCGGCTCGAGTATTGGGAAAAACGATGCCGCTCTTGGTTTTCTCAAGCGTATCAAAGAAGAATTTCCAGATTCTAAAGAAGCCGATTTGGTGGACGTACAGTTGGGGAAACTCGAGAACTAAACTCGATTCCCATGGCTACGGCACAAAACAATCTGTCAGATTATAACGCATCGGAAGTCCCTTCTGGTAAAGGTCTTAGGGTTGCACTGGTTGTGTCCGAGTGGAATGTTGCCATCACTGAAGGGTTGTATCGCGGTGCCGAGGAAACACTTCTCGCTCACCAAGTAGCCCCTGAGCAGATCAGTAGAATCAACGTTCCCGGTAGTTTTGAATTGGTTTATGGTTGTAAAATCGCCCAGCAACAAGCCGATGTAGTCATTGCCATTGGAAGTGTTATTCAGGGAGAAACCAAGCATTTTGATTTTGTTTGTCAAGGGGTAACCCAAGGGATTGTCCAGCTAAATCTCAATGCAGCGGTTCCCGTTATCTTTTGTGTCTTGACGGACAATACCTTGGAACAAGCCCAAGCCCGATCGGGTGGGGTTCACGGAAACAAAGGGGTGGAGGCGGCTGTGGCGGCACTCAAAATGGCGGCACTCAATCGTTTATAAGTTCTCAATTTACAGGCTAGGACTTTCTGCTTTTCTTCGGCTATTTTTTTATTTTTGATACAAATCCAGCAGGATGTTTCGAGGCAATCCTTTAAAAATTAGAAAAAACCGTCGCTACAATTATACCCCGCGTTATTACAAGGGCAAGGAGGGTGGCAATCCCTATGATTTTGACTCTAAGTTTGCCCGCTACCGCGATACACACAATGCCAATGATTTTGGTCAGCAATGGCAAGAAGCCCGAGAAAAAATGCGGCATCGTGGGAATCGTGCTGTTTCCCCTTTATTACTGTTAATCATTAGTGTATTGACCTTAATTGCGTTGTATATCATTGATTTTGATTTTTCCTTATTTACACGTTTCCCCTGATGGCAGATATTATTGCGTTGTTACCCGATCATGTGGCCAACCAGATTGCTGCGGGAGAAGTGATTCAGCGACCGTCCTCGGCGGTTAAGGAACTGGTTGAAAATGCAGTGGATGCTGGAGCTACCCAAATTCAATTGATTATCAAAGATGCTGGGAAAACACTAATTCAAGTTATTGACAACGGAAAAGGGATGAGTCCTACCGACCTTCGAATGGCTTTTGAACGGCACGCCACTTCTAAAATCCGACTGGCGGAAGATTTGTTTCAACTGGACACCAAAGGATTTCGAGGTGAGGCTTTGGCTTCGATTGCGGCTGTAGCCCATGTGGAAGCACACAGTCGTCCGGAAGATGCCGAGGTGGCCTCCAGTATTCAGATTGAAGGAACCACCGTTGTCAGTCAAGAGGTATCCGTAGCACCCCAAGGCACATCCATAGCCATTAAAAATTTATTTTTCAATATCCCTGCGCGCCGTAATTTTCTCAAAACAGATGCTGTAGAATTGCGACATATTATTGATGAATTTCAAAGGGTAGCTTTGGCGCATCCTGATTTGGCATTTTCATTGCTCCACAACGGTAGTGAATTATTTGATTTGCCTAAGGCGAACTTAAAAAGACGCTTGTCCCAAGTGATGGGCGGGAAGTTCGAAGAGAAAATTGTAGCTATCGATGAACAAACCCCTTTGGTACAAATCAAAGGTTATTTGGTCAAACCCAACTTTGCCAAAAAATCTCGAGGACAACAGTTCTTTTTTGTCAACCAACGCTTTATCAAAAGTCCTTTTCTGCATCATGCGCTTTGCGCGGCTTTTGAAGGTTTGTTAAAAGAAGGTTATCAGCCGGGTTATTTTATTTTCTTACAAGTCAGCCCGGAACATATTGATATTAATATTCACCCCACCAAAACGGAAATCAAATTTGAGGATGAACAAAGTTTGTATGCGATTCTTAAATCGGCAGTAAAGCACAGTTTGGGAATGTTCCAAGTGACTCCGGCATTGGATTTTGACCGCGATCCTACCATGGATCCTTCTTATGCTACGACGCAGTCTTCACCGAAAATGCCTTCTATTGAGGTGGATGCCTCGTTCAATCCGTTTCAGGAAAAAAAAGAACGCCCCACCAAACCAACCCCGCAGTGGGATAGTCTCTATGCAGGTTTGCAATCCGAATCGGTGGCTTCCCCTTCCTTGGGAATAGATGCGCCAGAAGAAAGCACCAAAGTATTTCAGCTTTTTCAAAAGTATATTGTCAGTTCGCTCCGCTCTGGTCTTTTGGTGATTGATCAGCAACGCGCACACCAACGCGTTTTGTACGAACAATTCCTAAACCATCTGACCGGAAAACCCAGTCCGCGCCAGCAGCTGTTGTTCCCTCTTCACAAAGAAAAGGCTCTACACGAGCGTGTGCTTTTGGAGTCTCATCAAGATACGATTGCGGCTTTGGGTTTTGAAATCGAATGGGAAGATAGCCAACTAACGATCAAGGGCATTCCAGCAGTTTGCTCCGAATCACAAATTGATGAGGTGCTAGAGGCGCTTTTGTCGATGGAAGAACAGGCAATCGAAAGTTATAGTCCTTCCGATCTTATGGCTAAAATTATGGCCAAAACCCTTAGTATCAAAAGCGGAAAAACCCTAGAGCATCAAGAGCAAGATCGTTTGATTAATGATTTATTTGCCTGTAAAGAAACCCAAGTATCCCCTTTTAACCGACAGATATTTGTTACTTTGGAAAAGGATGAATTAGAGAAAAAACTAAACTAATGCGACAGCTATCCGAAACGGTCAAACACTTACTTATTATCAATGGTTTGTTCTTTTTTGCCACATTGGCTCTGGGCCCAGTAGTGTATGATTGGTTTTCTCTTCATTATTTTGACAGCCCAAAATTCCAGCCGTGGCAATTGCTCACCCATATGTTTATGCATGGGGATTTTGGTCATATTTTCTTCAATATGTTTGGGTTGTATATGTTTGGAACACCCTTAGAACAATTATGGGGCCGTAATAAATTTATTTTTTTCTATCTCTCTACTGGTTTTGGAGCTGCCTTACTTCAGATGGGACTCTATTATTTTCAAGTGCAGCAGGGGGTGATGGAATTAGAGAGCTTGGGGTTAAACTCTAGTGCGATTCAAGAATTTCTCCAATCCAGTGCACTTTCTCCATCAGTGATGGAGCAAGCTGATATTGGAAACTTACGCAATGCGTATCAGGCTTATTCTGCGGTTTTGGTAGGGGCTTCGGGAGCCTTATACGGAGTTTTGGTGGGTTTTGCCATGTTGTTTCCTAACGCCCAACTGATGTTGCTCTTTCCGCCCATCCCGATTCGTGCTAAATTCTTGGTGCCTATTTTAATCGTTGTTGATTTGTTTTTTGGATTTTCTTCCTATTCCATGGGACCCATTGCGCACTTTGCCCATGTGGGTGGAGCCCTTACGGGATTGCTGATGATGTGGTATTGGAGACGAAATCAATTTAATAGCAACCGTTGGAATTAATATGAATTGGAATCAGTTAACCTATCGATTTAAAAGTCTTTCCATCGCTGAAAAACTAATTGCGCTCAATGCGTTGTTTTTTGTGGTGCCATTTGTATTGCAAACAATTTTCTATTTGTTTGAACTACCCATCTCAGGATTGCTGAGTTGGTTTCAGTTATCTGCTGATGTGGAGCTACTCTTGTTCCGTCCCTGGACGTTGATCAGCTACAGTTTTTTGCATAGTGGTTTTTTCCATTTGTTTTGGAATATGATCTTGCTTTATTATACAGGGCAACTCTTTTTGAATCTCTTTCCTGCACGAACCTTTACCAATGTTTACTTTATGGGAGTAGTTCTAGGTGGTGTACTTTTTGTGACGAGTTATGCTTTGTTTCCCGTATTTCAAGGAATGCGTCCTTATATGGTAGGAGCCAGCGCAGGGGTGATGGCTACTTTCGTATTTATCAGTACGTATACGCCCAATCAAGAAGTGCGCTTTTTCTTTTTTAACATCAAGTTGAAATATCTGGCTATGGCTTTTGTTTTTTTAGATGTGATTCAGATTCCCAATGGAAATGCCGGAGGTCACTTGGCGCATTTAGGAGGGGCTTATCTGGGATTTTTATATGCCAGTCAACTCCAAAAAGGACGAGATATTGGCTCCCGTTGGGGTGCTTTTTGGGAACGATTTGGCAGCATGTTTCAATCGAGCCCAACCCTTAAAAAAGTATATAAAAATCCAACGCCCAAAGCCCGTAAGGCAGCTTCGGTCAATCAGCAAAAAATTGATGCAATCCTTGATAAAATAAGTACTTCAGGCTATGATAGTTTGACCAAGGAAGAAAAAGATATCTTGTTTCGAGCAGGAAAAGAATAAGCATAACACATGACGAAAAAACCCACATTGGTATCCCGTTTTCTGGTTCTACTAAACGCCTTGCTCCTTTTTGCTCTATTCCTAATTATGGGTGGCTATTTTCCGATTAAGGGATTATTGCCGGGGGTTTTGGTGCCTGTCTTGTCGTTTATCAATATTGGCTTTTTTTTCTATTGGATTTTGAGGATGCGGTGGCCTTTTCTTCTATTTTTAGTTTTCTTTTTATTGAATTTCCAAGAGTGGAATCGCTTGTATAAATTTCCGAATAATGCCATCGTGGTAGCCGACGGATTCAAAGTGATGTCTTATAATGTGCGTTTGTTCAATCAGTACAACTGGCTCAAAGAAACGCAGGTACCATTGCAAATAGAGCAGTTTATCTATGCCGAAGATCCCGATATTATTTGCCTGCAGGAGTATAGTAGTAGTACGGCTCCAGCACTCATAAAGTACCCCTATCGCTATTTGAAAACAGCAGCAGCATTTGGGAATAATGGGGTGGGTATTTTTTCTAAATTCCCTCTGCTTCGTACTGGACAAATTGATTTTGAGAATAGTTCCAATGGTGGTGTCTATGCTGATATTCGATACCGAAAGGACACACTACGGGTGTACAATCTCCATTTGGAATCCTTTCAATTGCAACGTACTGATTCTTTGGTAGATCAGAATAGTTCCGCACGTTTTTTGAATCGCCTTGATGGGGTTTATGAAAAACAGTTGGATCAGATTGTGCAGTGGCAACATTTAGAAAACTTTAATGAATATCCTAGTGTGATCTGCGTGGACATGAACAACACCGCCTTTTCCAAGGCTTACAGGAACTTAAGAGGTCGCCATGTGGATGCCTTTGAAGCGGCTGGGAGAGGTTTTGGCGCTACCTATAACCTTGGGGGAATTCCCTATCGAATTGATTTTATATTTAGCCCCAGCCGAATAAAAGTCTTGGAATACACCACTCACGAGGTGGACTTATCCGATCACAAGCCTATCTCTGCCAAATTGAATTGGGACTAGCCTTGACAACGATCCAAATAAGCTCTTGCTTCAGGCCCTTTGTTGAATAGCAAATCCAAGCTGCTCAAGTTGCTAAGAAAACCATATTTGGATTCAAATACTTGCGTATAGTGCGGAAAGGGAGGGAGTGTCTGTTTTGCATTCAAAAGTGATTCTTGTAATTGGTGCTTGGCAAAATTCAAGGCAACGTCTTTCTGAGGG
>CALITN010000017.1 GCA_938041595.1 uncultured Flavobacteriaceae bacterium
AATATAAATTGCTTTTTAGTTCTCTACAAATCAAATGCCCTAAATTTGTGGTTCCACTTTAAGCAATATACTTTGATTCTAATCCTTGATATTGGTAATACAGCAGTAAAGTATGCTGTTTATGAAAATTTGATGTGTCACCATTTTGGACTGGTACTACCAGATTATCATGAGTCTCTACGACTTCTAAAATCAAAGTACTCCATTAAAAAGGTTTTTTATTCCGATGTTCGGGGGGATTTTGCCCTACATATCACTGCGATTTTTCCTACAGAAAAAACGCAAAATTTACACAGTGAGAATTTGGTCTATCCCTACCAAAACGCCTACAAAACCCCAGAAACTCTAGGAGCAGACCGCAAGGCTCTGGCTGCTGCTGCATTTTTCAAGTATCCTAATCAGGCTTGTTTGATTATAGATTTAGGCAGTTGTATCACTTACGATTTTATTGACCAGGAGGCGGTCTATCACGGAGGCGCCATTAGTCCAGGAATTGGGATGCGCTACCGTGCTCTGCATGCACAAACAGGCAAGTTACCATTGCTAGATCCCGAACCAACATCGGCTGTTTTGGGAACCACTACAACAGAAGCAATTCATTCTGGAGTCTATACCGGAGTATTGGCAGAAGTGAGTTATCAAATAGATTTCTATAAAGCTATCAACGCACAATTAAAGGTGATCCTTACAGGCGGAGACCACGAATGGTTGTCTAAAAGCATAAAAAAGCCCATATTTGCCGAACCTAATTTTCTGATGGAAGGAATGCATACTCTTTTGCAATACAAAACAAATTCATGACACAAAGATTCCTGCTGTTATTTTGCCTCCTGGCTTTTTTCCCATCATGGAGCCAAGTAGGAACCGGATCTCCTTATTCCTTTGGAGGATTGGGTGAGATCAACTATCGTGGTAATCATTGGACACGTGCCATGGGAGGTGTTGAATTTTATACAGACTCCATTCATGTTGATTTTAATAATCCCGCAAGTTTGTCGAGTTTGAAAATGACCAATTTCTCCTTGGGGCTTGATTATAGAAATACGACTCTAAAAGACAATCAAAGCACCCACGCCGTTACCACCTCTTCCCTCAATTATATGGGGGTAAGTATTCCCACAAAATACTTTGGGTTCAATTTCGGATTGCTTCCGTATAGTTCCGTAGGCTATCGACAAGAGTATCGAAATGTTGAAGAAGAAGCCACGGAAATCCAACGTTATGAAGGTAATGGAGGCCTCAATATGGCCTTTGTTTCGGTAGGGTTTAAAATTCATAAATGGTGGTCGGTAGGAGCAATGCTTCGCTATGGTTTTGGAAACATTACCCATCGAAGTTCCCAATTGATTGAAAATGTTGATCGTACTACCTTTTTGGAAAGCAATTCCAGTATGTCGGGAGTGAGCTATAAATTTTCTACCCTGTTAAAAGTCCCTTTAGGACAACAACGGCTTCATTTTTATAGTGCCTACACCCCAAAAGCGACGATTAATTCTCAAAATGCAGAGGTGTTTACGACGCTTTCAACCAGCACCTCAAGTGTTGGTCAACAGTTGATTGTGGATTTAGCGGCCTCAGGCTTAGATGAAACGGTAATGATTCTACCGCAGAGTCTTGGCTTCGGTTTTGGTATTGGTCGTGTCAAAAAATGGTTTGTTGGTGGGCAATACCAAACAATCGCTACTTCGGATTTCAGAAATGATTTTATTACTTTAGACGGCCTAAGTTATGAAAATGGAAATAAGCTTTCCATAGGAGGGTTTTTTATCCCGAATTATAGTTCGTTGACCGATTATTGGAAACGAATTGTTTATCGTGTCGGTTTTCATAACCAAACAACGGGAATCCGAGTCCAAGGATCTTCACTGACAGATCGTGGCATAGCTTTTGGAGTAGGGTTACCAGCATTGCGATTGGGTGCCTTTTCCAACGCCAACCTTGGGGTCACCTTGGGAAGCAGAAGTACCCCAGATCCTAGTTTAGTAAAAGAAAATTACTGGCATGTAAAGCTCGGATTTTCGCTAAACGATTTATGGTTTATAAAAAGAAAGTACAATTGATAAAAAAAGTAGAAATGAAATTGTTACGTGTATTAGCGGTAGTTGTATTTGTTTTTTCGAATACAACAACATACGCTCAGTCGAATGAAGAGTGTTTGCAAAACTTATCCATCTTCGCGGAATTTGCCAAAGTAAAGAATTACGATTCCGCCTACGAGCCATGGAAAAGTGTGCTCAACGAATGCCCAAGCTTGAATGCAGCCATTTATTCCTATGGAGAAAAAATTCTGCAGTACAAAATCAAAAAAAGCACAGGGGAGGAACAAGATGCCCACAAAGCCGGTTTGGTGGACTTATACCAAAAATGGGCGACCAATTTCCCAACTCGGAAAGGGAAAAATCGTATTGGGAACATTTTGAGTTCCAAAGCCCAATCGCTTTTGGATTTTAAAATTGGCACCAAGATGGAAGCCTATCAAACTTTTGACAAAGCTTTTACAGAAGACTCCAATAGCTTTACCAATCCAAAACGTTTGTATAACTATTTCAAAACCCTTTTTGACCTCTATAAGCAAGGAGATCAAGGAGTGACTATGGAGCAGGTATTTACAAAATACGAAGAGGTATCAGAAAAATTTGAAGTTGAAGCGACCAAGCTAGCAAAGCGCTTGGATATGATTCTTAAAAAAGAAGAATCTGGCGCTCCACTGACTTCTCGTGAGACTCGCAATAAGCGTGCTTTTGGAGTAAACTCCAAAGCCATTGCGACCTATGTTTCCAACTTGGATGCAATTATTTCCAAAGAGGCGACCTGTGAAAACCTAATTCCGTTGTATCAACGCAATTTCGAAGCCAATAAAACAGATTCTGTTTGGTTGAAACGTGCCGCCTCACGAATGGATGCCAAGGAATGTTCCGATGATCCATTGTTTGTGACTTTAGTAGAGGCGCTTCACAATCTAGATCCTTCAGCAGACTCTGCTTACTACCTTGGATTGCTCAATGATAAGACCGGTAAGAGCGACGAGGCCTTAAAATACTACGAAGAGTCCATTGCGTTAGAAACAGACAATTATAAAAAAGCGAAAATCCTTTATAAAATTGCTTTAAAGTTTAAAAAATCGGGACGGAAGAGTTCCGCAAGAAGCTATGCGAAAAAAGCGTTGAGCTATCAGCCATCAATGGGACGAGCTTACTTACTCATTGCTAATTTATATGCTTCGAGTGCCAACGATTGTGGAGACACCCAATTCAACAAGCGCGCAATCTATTGGTTTGCAGCAGATGTGGCTCGTAAGGCCGCACGTGTAGACGAGTCTATCAAGAAACTGGCACTTAAAACAGCGGAAAGCTATATGGGACGTGCTCCTAGCAAAACAGATATCTTTACCGAAGGGAATGAAGGGACTACCATCACTTTTGACTGTTGGGTAAGAGGAAGTGTAAAAGTTCCAAAACTCTAATGGTTCCATCCATTTTCAAAAAATATATAGGGGTCAGCACTTTGGTACTGCCCCTATTTTTTTCCTGTTCGGATTCCACAGAAGCGGTGAAAGAAATTCAAGCCTTTAACACCAACCCTGTGGGCACCGCTCAAAATATTCGAATGGTCTATACCGATTCATTGCAGATACAAGCTATTCTTACAGCTCCTGTTCATGTGGATTATTCCAATCTGAGTTTTCAATATGCCGAATTTCCCAAAGGCTTGAAGGTGGTGTTTTTTGACAGCCAGCGAAATGAAAATACCGTAACAGCCGATTATGGACTGTTATACAATGCTACCAACTTAATCGATCTTCGAGAAAACGTTGTTTTGGAATTCTCTGACGGCTCAGTGCTCCGAACGGATCAGCTCTTCTGGGATGCTGAAAATGAATGGCTTTTTACCGAACGGCCTTTTACTTTTGAAAATCAGGATTACGATTTGAACGCAATCCGATTGGACACCAATAAGGAATTTAGTAAATTTCAAACAGGAAAGCTTACGGGAACTATTGCGGTTTCCGAAGCCAAAGACAGTATAAATACACTATGAGAAGTTACCGTATATCAGAAATAATCTATTGGGTTATCAGTGTCTTGTCTGTTTATCAGTCCATTGTTCAATGGAACAGTGATCCCCAAAAAGCGTATATTTTCTTAGGCTTTGCCGCGCTCTCTATTTTTATGGCTTTGTTTCGCCGCCATTATCGAAAGAAATTTGAAAATCGCAGGCCCCCTGAAGCATGATTTCTGAGGATTTTATCATTCTTAGCTGTTTGGTTTTGTCTGCTTTTTTCTCTGGAATGGAAATTGCTTTTGTTTCGGCCAATCGAATCGAACTGGCCATAGACAAACAAAAGGGTGGTTTTGTATCTGTTTTATTAAAGAAAATTACTCAAAATCCTTCACGCTTTATTGCTACAATGTTGGTTGGCAATAACATCGCCTTGGTCGCCTACGGGATATTTATGGGCGACCGCATTACGGCCTTGTTTTTTCAAGATAGTGCGCTACAAAGTGGACAGGACTTTAGCATATTGCTTTATCAAACTTTGATCTCCACAATGATCATTCTGATCACAGCAGAATTCCTGCCTAAGGTGTTTTTCCAGTTGTACGCCAATCGTTTGTTGAAATTCTTTTTACTACCAACCACCTTTTTTTACTATTTGCTGGCTCCGATCTCACGCACTATTATAATTCTGACAGATGGTGTACTCAAGCGTTTTTTTCAAGTAGAAACCGATCGGGTGCAGTTGAGTTTTTCCAAAGTTGAATTGGGCGATTATATCGAAGAACAAATTGAACAAAGTTTGGATAAAGACAATTTGGACTCTGAAATACAGATCTTTCAAAATGCCTTGGAATTCTCCGATGTGAAGGTTCGCGAAGCGATGGTGCCTCGAGCAGAAATCATTGCCGTGGCACAAGACACCTCCATCAAGGAGCTTCAAAAATTGTTTGTTTCAACGGGACTATCCAAGATTCTCATTTATCGAAACACCTTGGATGATATTATTGGGTATGTGCATGCCTTTGAAATGTTTAAGCAACCTAAAAATCTGAAAAGTATTCTTCTGCCTATGGCGCAGGTACATGAACCCATGCCTGTGAATCAAGCCCTAAAAGTGCTAACCAAGCAGCGGAAGAGTATTGCGGTTGTGATTGATGAATACGGGGGTACGGCTGGAATCGTAACCTTGGAGGATATCGTAGAAGAACTTTTTGGAGAGATTGAGGACGAACACGATAGCGTAGCTCATTTTGAAAAAAAGCGCGATGAGAATACCTATGAATTTTCTGCTCGTTTGGAGGTAGATTATCTCAATCAAACCTATGATTTGGGTTTGCCTGAAAACGAATTTTACGAAACTTTGGGGGGGATGATTGTTTTTCACACCGAGGATATTCCTGATAAAGGAGCCGTTATTGAAATAGACGATTTTTTGATTACGGTTGTAAAAGTTTCTTCAACAAAAATTGAACGATTGGTTGTTCAAAAAAAAACGTCCTCAGACGAGTGAAAAGACCCTCTGGGTTGACGTTAAAAATATTTTGATATCGCACTAATAATCGTAAATTCGCACACTAGCTGAAAATATGGTATAGTATGGCAATTTTAGGACAAATACGACAACGTTCTTTCTTTTTAATTTTCATCATTGGGATGGCCCTTTTTGCGTTTGTAATTTCTGGCGTTTTTGACGGAAACAACAACGGAGGTGGGCCAACCGATCCCATCGCGATTGTGAACGATGAAGAAATGAGTTTGGATACGTTTCGCTTTCAAGTAGAGCAAACGGAACGCAACTACGGATTCTCTACTCTTCAAGCGGTTCGAACGGTTTGGAATCAAAGCATCCAAAACACGATTTTGAATCAGCAGTTTGAGGCCCTTGGCATTGATGCAGGGAAAGAGCAAATCGAACAGATTATATCTCAAAACCCCGCCTTTGTTAGCGATGAACGCTTTATGAATGAATTTGGAGTTTTTGACTTTGGTTTATTTACAGGATTCATCAATTTAATGAAGGATCAAAACCCTGTAGCATACGATCAATGGAAGATACAGGAAGCCAACTTGGTCAATGTTGCCAAGCAAAACATCTACTTAGATCTCATCAAATCCAGCACAGGTTTTACCGAAGAAGAAGGAAAACTTGCCTACCATATCGAAAATGATAAAATCAATATGGAATTTGTCCAAGTTCCCCTAGACGCTATTGATGACGACTTGGTTGAAGTGACCGATGCAGACATCCAAAAATTTATCAAAGCCAACGCAGAAGAATATCAAACCCAAGCAACCACTCGGATCCGATATGTGACTTTTGCAGACGAAGCTTCTCCCGAAGATGAGGCATATATTTATGCAGGACTTGAAAAACTATTAGACACTCAGGTGGAATATAACGATGTGTCCAAACTGACAGATACATTGGATGGTTTCCGAACTACGAAAAACATTTTTGATTTTGTAGAGAAACATTCAGAGGTGTCTTTCGACTCGGTCTATTTACCTAAAGGACGCTTGGCTAGTGAATATGCAGAATCTCTTTTCAGTCTGAAAAATGGTGAAGTTTTTGGTCCTTTTAAAGATGGAAACACAATGAAACTGGCTCGTATGCTCGATAAAAAGCGTCAAGGGTCGATTCGTGCTAGTCATATTTTGATTGCTTATGATGGTGTTACCAACCCTACTCCAGGCGTGACTCGTTCCAAAGAAGAAGCACAACGCTTAGCAAATCGGTTACTTCGTCAAGCGCGAAGAAATCCAGATGATTTTGAATCATTGGCTCGAAATAATTCTGATGGTCCTTCCAAAACTCTAGGAGGGGATCTAGGATTCTACCAAGAAGGAGCGATGGCTCCAGAATTCTTTGACTATACGAACCGCAATCGTGTGGGGCGTATAGGATTGGTAGAAACGGATTTCGGTTTTCATATCATCAAGATTACGGACAAAGAAGATATCGTATTGCTTGCCGAGATTGTAAAACAGATTGTTCCCTCAGACGAAACTTCGAATATTGTATTCCGCTCAGCAACAGAATTGGAGATTGCAGCCAAGGAAAGCAAGGATTTGGCAGCGGCTGCGGATAAGGAAGACCTCAACCTAGAAGGGCCAACTCAAATCGATATTCTCGATGAGTTAATCCCAGGAATCGGCTTGCAACGCAACATTGTTCAATGGGCTTTTGAAGAAAGTACAGCCGTCGGGACTGTTCGACGCTTTAGCTTATCTCAGGGAGGGTATGCTGTAGTTCAACTTTCAGAGAAAACCAAAGCCGGCTTACAATCAGTAGCTCAGGCCGCTCCTCAAGTACGTCGACTGGTTGAAGATCAAAAGCGTTTGGATTTATTAACCAAAAAATATGCCACCACTTCTTCACTAGAAGAGCTTGCCGAGGCCAGTGATAGCGAAATCAAAACGGCCTCTGCCATGACTCAAGAGAATACCACATTGGCTGGTGTTGGTCAAGAACCCTATGTGATTGGAGTCGCCTTTTCTTTGGAAGCGGGTGAAACCTCCTCTTTGATTCAAGGAAATGAAGGTGTATACC
>CALITN010000018.1 GCA_938041595.1 uncultured Flavobacteriaceae bacterium
ATTGCCGAATCTTCTCTTGATGAGAATATCATTTGGGTAGGAACTGATGATGGAAATGTACAAGTCACCAAAAATGGAGGGCAATCCTGGACCAACACTATTGCCAATGTGCCCAATCTGCCTGCCAACACCTGGGTATATCACATTGAAGCCAGTGTTCATGACAAAGGCACGGCGTATGCTGTTTTTGAAGGGCATACCCGTGGGGATCGTACCCCTTATGTCTATAAAACAACAGACTTTGGGGCTAGTTGGATGTCCATTGTTACGGATGAAATAAAAGATTTTGTTCGCAATTTGCAAGAAGACTTTGTAAATCCCGATCTTTTGTTTTTGGGAACCGAACAGGGTCTATACATAACAAATAATGGTGGGAAATCTTGGAGTCATTTTACAAAGAATCTTCCTCCAGTAGCAATCCATCATATTGCTTTGCAGAAGCAAACCAATGATTTGGTAATGGGAACGCACGGAAGAGGTATCATTATCATTGACGATATATCTCCCCTACGGAACATTGGAGAAGAACAACTGGCTTCCAAGCTTCACTTTTTTGAGCCCACAGGTCTTGTAATGCGTGACAAAAGCTATGGATTTCCAGAGAGCTTTGGAACGGAAACGCAATTTATAGGGGAAAACCCAACACGAATTGCACAATTTAAATACTTACTGCCAAAACGTCATACCTTTGGAAAAATGAGTATGGAGATTCAAGATTTAGAGGGTACTAAGGTGGCAACACTAAATCCCAAAAAACTCAAAGGGATTAATACCGTTTCATGGAATTATACCATGCGACAGCCCAAAGTTGCGAAGGGAAAAACTCTTACTTTCGGTGGATTTACATCGCCAAGAGTGGCCGCTGGGGAGTATAAAGTAGTAATCAAAAAAGGACGTGACACCTTCGAGAAAGTGTTCCGTTTAGAAAATGACCCCGCAACCAACACAGATCCAGCCTTCTTTAAGGCCAAGTACCAACTCACGATGCAACTCTATAATATGACGCAAGAATTAGCCTATATGGTGTATCAGTTGGATGCCTTATTGGAGCAAGTTAAGAGTAAACGTACCAAAGGAAAACTTCAAGCCTTGAAAGAATCGTTGGTCATCACGACAGGAGATAATTATGTGGGATCGGCAGAACCACAACTTCGTGAAAAAATGGCGAGCCTTTACAGTAAAGTAGCTGATAGTTATTCCAAACCTTCTCCCAACGAAAGGGAGTATTTTGAAGTAATCAATGAACGTTTTTCAGCAGCCAAAGCAAGCTTTAAAAATTTAAAAATGAAAAGTAAAGTGGATTTAAGCACCCTCAAATCCTATGAAAGCTTTATCAATGAATAACACTTATTGAAAAAGCCATAACGGATTCTATCAGGATCCCTTATGGCTTTAAAAGTGATCGCGCTAGGATTCGAACCTAGGACCGTCTGCTTAGAAGGCAGATGCTCTATCCAGCTGAGCTACGCGACCTAATCAAATTAGAATACAAAAATAGAAAACTCTTTGTACTCCTAAAGCTATTGCTTTTGTTCAAAAAAAGCTCCTACCTAAGCAGGAGCTTTTAAACTGCGGAGAGACAGGGATTCGAACCCTGGCAACGTTTACACGTTGACAGATTAGCAATCTGCTCCATTACCACTCTGGCACCTCTCCAAATTCTGTGAAGAACTTGCGCAAAAATACCGTATCAAAAGGAATTAAACAACTTCCACTTCCAAAAACTATTCGGGATATTCAATCCGTAAATGGTAGATGTTTGATAGCTTTCGAATCAATACTTTTTTGATCTCTTCTATTTCAGACAATGTTATGTTACTATTACTGAACTGCCCCTCTTCCAATTGCTTTTGAATAATCTGCTGAACAAAAGTTTCAATTTTGGAAAGGTTGGGGTTTTTAAGGCTTTTGGAGGCCGCTTCGACGGCGTCAGCCATCATCAAAATCGCTGTTTCTTTGGAAAAAGGCTTGGGGCCTGGATATCGAAAGTCCTTCGAATCAATAGAATGGTTTGATGATTGCTCCTGCGCTTGCTTGTAAAAGTAATATACCACTGAACTCCCGTGATGCGTTCGGATAAAATCAATAATTCGTTCTGGAAGCTTGTGCTTTTTGGCCAGTGCAATTCCTTCTCGCACATGATGGATGATTATTGAAGCACTCTGCTGCGGGTTTAATTCATGGTGAGGTGATATTTCACTCTTCTGGTTTTCAGAAAAATATGTAGGATTTTTCATCTTTCCAATATCATGATAAAGAGCCCCCACTCGCACCAAAAGAGTATTGGCACCAATATGACTGGCTGCTGCCTCTGCCAGATTGGCCACTTGCAGAGAATGATGAAAAGTACCCGGTGCTTGATCCGATAGCTCCTTCAACAATGCCGTATTGGTGTCGGACAATTCCAATAACGAAACATCTGATGTTAATGAAAACAATCGTTCGAATAAGTAAATCAACGGTTGAACAAACAAGGTGAGTAGGCCATTTAACAAAAATAATCCTAGGGTCGTCAAAGCAATATTCTTAATACTCCCTTCGTGAATAAAAGCAAAGGAGATGTGAACCAGTAAATAAATCAATACGATTTGACCCACAGAGATAAATAAATTCGCACGTTGATATAGCTTGGTACTGCTCTGTATGGTAACAATCCCTGCCAGCATCTGTAGGAAAACAAACTCAAAGCTATTCGGCACAATAAATCCGAGTAGCAGTACTGTCAATACATGGGTAAATAAGCCTAGGCGCGCATCAAAAAAAGCTTTTAATGTTAGGGGTAGTATACAGATGGGGACACTATAAACCAAATAGGGATCAAAATTTA
>CALITN010000019.1 GCA_938041595.1 uncultured Flavobacteriaceae bacterium
GATGATAACGATGGGATTCTTGACATCTATGACAGTTTTACTGTATTAGATGAAAGTTTTGATCCTTTTGGAGAACAAATAGATCCCAACTCGGAGGTCATCGAAAGAACCTACACCAACCCAATTGTGGAAATAGACAAAACCGTTTATCCTTCCCCTGTACTAACCCCTGGAGGGAACAACCTCACCGAAGCTCGGTGGACAATCCGTGGGATTGAAAACAATCCTGGAGCCATCGTAGAAGTCTTTAACAGAAATGGACAACAAGTATTCAAAAAAATAAATTATCAGAATAACTGGGAGGGCGAATTCAACAATGAAAGACTCCCGAGTGGTTCTTATCTCTATAAAATATATATACCCGAAACAAACCAAACTCTAGTAGGATGGTTATTTATTACTTATTAATTATGAAAGATAATCTTAAAAATAGGATCATAGAATTGTATCCTGACTTTCCGAAAAAATTGCTGAATGTGCATCCCAACTTGACCCGTTCGGAAGTAGAGCTTTGCATTTATTTAAAGTTTAACCTTACGGACTATGAAATTGCCGAGATGATTAACCGTAATAAAAGAACTATAGAAACCAAACGCTATCGCCTTCGAAAAAAACTCAAATTGGAAAAAACCCAGCGTTTGAATACTTACATTCTAAAGCTATAACCATGAAGCCTATTTTATTCTCCTTGATGGCCCTTCTACTGCTAGGCTGTTTAGACAAAAAAGACACTGCGGTTGATCCTTTGGTAGAAAAACAGCTTTTTCTAGAGTTGCAATTACAAGCCGAAATACAGTTGGTAGGGAAATGGAAAGTGCGAAAAAAGGTTTCTAATTCCGGTTCTAATTCTGGACAGAGTAAGTCTTTCCTCACCAATTGCTCTATAGATAATTTTGAAATGTTTGAAAACCAAAATTTCATTATCAAAACCGTTGATGACAATGGAAATTTCAACTTTGTCACAGGGCAGTATTACACCTATTTTGAATCTGTTGTAACTCAAGGAGAAATTCCAAGGATTTACTTGTTTACGGCAGATTATGACTTAAAGGGTACTGTGGATTTTGAAGCAGCCTTGGGTTCGATAGAAAATCTTGCCTTTACATCTGAAGGAGTAGAGTTTGACTATACTCCTGGCAATTCGGATCTGTGTCTTAATACTCCCTACACCTATGAAGCTGCAAAAGAAGAAAAAATAGAAGTCGATGGACTGGGAGAACAAGCGGTCAATTTATTCCTAGAATGGAATCTCAAAAACTTGGTTGTTACCGTGGATGGTTCTGATCTGTCTAATTTTCAATGTGAAATCATTGCGCAAAGTTTTGAAAGCTGTTTTGATGGAAGTTGTACCCTCCCTGGCTACATCAGTCTTAATATTACCGAATATGGTAGTTATTATTGGAAATATCGCGATACTGACAATACCATAGTTTCCATTGAAGATGCCTTTTGGAAGTTTGACGATCGAGACCCAACGGCACAGACATTTTTGATAAAATACGATGCGTTGAAACCTTGGGATCTAGGGAATACCATTAAAATTATTTCTTTGGATAGTAGTCGTATGGAACTCATAGAAACCCGTAATTTACTTGAGTATCGATACCATTTTACGATCAATGAAGTTGAAAATTGTACCTTTTAAGAGAAATTAAACAACTCATTATGACAGGTTCCAACCAGCGATTGCTTTCCTTAGACCTTTTACGAGGGCTCACTATCATCTTTATGATCATTGTGAACGATCCAGGTTCCTGGGCTCATGTGTATCCTATATTACTCCATGCCTCCTGGAATGGTATTACCCCTACTGATTATATATTCCCGCTATTTTTGTTTATCATGGGATGCTCGGTGGTCCTTTCTGTGGACAAACAACGAGCGCAATTTTCACGACAGGCTTTAATTAAAAAAGTCTTTTTTAGAGCCTTAAAAATCTATGCCGTTGGTATATTTCTTTGGCTTTGGCCCGCTTTTGAATTTGACCGTATTCGTTGGGTCGGCGTCTTGCCTCGTATCGCTTTGGTCTATTTGGCCTGCGCCTTGCTTTATTTATATACCTCCCAAAAAACCCAGCGGATCACCACGGTGACAATTCTTATCGGCTATTGGATTGTCATTTGTTATGTTCCCATTCCCGGCCTTGGAGCTCCCGATATATCCGTCCCAGAAAAAAACTGGGCACATTATATTGACAGCCTTTTGCTGCCTGGGGTGCTATGGCAAAAGACTTGGGATCCTGAAGGGATTCTCAGTACCCTTCCAGCTATTGCCACAGGATTGCTTGGTATTTTTGCAGGTAAAATATTACAACGAAAGGATTCGACTCTTCAAGAAAAACTAGTTCCGTTGTTTTTGATGGGAACCCTCTTGCTGTTCTTGGGGGATATCGGTCAATATTTTTTCCCTATCAACAAAAATCTGTGGAGCAGTTCATTTACACTCCTAACCGCTGGGATTGGTTTTTTGGGGCTTGGGGCATGTATTTACCTTTGCGATATCAAGGGATGGGGGAAGCACCTTAAAATGGTGCACGCCTTTGGGGTTAACTCCATTTTTTCATATGTATTGGCCAGCCTTTTTAATTTATTTTTTTATAGCGATCGCCTTTGGGGTGTTGGTTTAGATGAACTTTTTATGACCCATCTCGATGTGGGCTTGGTTTCAAAGAAGTTTTTATCCCTTGCTTATGCACTGCTTTATGTAGGAGTCATTTGGATTCCTACTCAATACCTCTTCAAAAAGAAAATCTACATCAAATTATAGCCCCTAATGGAGCGATGCCATACACTCGATCTCCACCTTGGCTCCTAGGGCCAGTCCACTTCCGGCAAAAGCACTCCTAGCGGGAAGTCTATTTGGAGAAAAAAACGCTGTATATGCTTTTGACATTGCAGGCCAATCCTTAATATCTGCCAGCATGCAGGTACACTTAAATACATGATCCATTGAAAGGTTCATCCGTTCCAAAAGTCCTTGGATGTTTCGCAACGCCTGCACCGTTTCCGAAGCAATCCCCCCTGGAACTACCTCATTTTTGGCGTTACTACCGATTTGTCCTGAAAGATAAACCACATTATTGACAATGGTCGCCTCGGAAAAAGGCATCTCCCGTGCCAAATGTTCAGGGCTATTGACATATTGAATCTCCTGAGCATTCATATAACCACTGCTAAACAACAAGACAATAACTATCTTTTTGAGTATTCCGACCAGCAGCAAAAACCGCATTTTTGATTTTGTATCCATAATTCATTCTTTATCCCTCCAAGATAGGCAAACCTAGGGAGCTTAACGCTACCCTTACCTAGGTTTAAAATAAATTGTAAATTGTTGTATTAACCATAAACCATTTATAATGAAAAGACTGTTTTTAGTTGTAGCATTGTTTGGAATTTCTTTTTCTATCCATGCTCAAAAGAAAGAAATGGCGCAAGCATTTGACGCCAATTTTGAAATTACTTCCGCCAAAACCATAAAAGCCGGTGAGTATGAATGTACCGCTTCCGGAGAGGCTGGTCCTTATGGAAGAGTATATGTAACCTTTCACTTTACCAACAAACTCAACAACACCAAAGGATTGGGTGAGTTTACGGGTTTTGGATGGTCACAAACCCCTGAAGGAATCACAGAAGCCACCCTTCAAGGGATTACCCGAAATGAAAATGGAAAATTTATTGGCTATAGTTATGACGCACTTACCAATGGGAAGGTCATGCAATGGCGCGGAGAATTCGACTTTGTTGCCGGTACTATCAAACTCAAAGTCAAGGAAGTCGAATGAACAGACTCCCTATAGATTTAAAACCCTCCTTTGGGAGGGTTTTTTTATGGATTCATAATTATATTTTCCAAAAAGGGATGATCAGATCTTTATTGAGATAGGGTTCCTTCACCTCTCCAGTTGTCCAATTGATTTCTTTTGGCAAATACACCCCGACAGTAAGCAGGTGTCTTCCAGGTTTTATCTGGCTTAGATCAATGACAGCAAGTATTCCCTGCGCTTTCCGTTGGGGATGCTTATAAAACCAGAAATCGGTCCCCGTAGTCCGTTGCCCATCTACAAAAAGCTCAAACCGCTGCGCATGACAAGAAAGTGCTTTTTTGGGATCCAAACGAAATGTGTCCCTGTTGAATAAAAACACCCCAGTTTCTGCTGGAATCAAATCGGGACATAGATTTTTGATGATGGGATCATCTGCAGTGGAAAGGTAGGGAAGGAAAACTTCTAAATAGTCTTTGTCGATTTGTAAAGAAGGTAAAGATGCTTGTTGCAAAAATGTGTTTTGATCCCAAGTGTCGTCATAAAAATTGGTCTCAATGGTTTGATTGAGCGCATAGGATGGAAGGTATTTATGCGTTTCAATAAATATGCTATTGTAAATAAAAAACAATAGTCCATAAGGGATCAAAAAAAGCACCACCTTACGGCCAAATTTGTTATCAATCAGGTTGTAATAAAGGGGGCGGTAGATAAACGATAGCGTAATGAGACTGTAAAAAAGGTATAGTGGAAAGTAGAACCGTCCTATTTTAGGAAGCTTCTTTAACCATCCCAAAGTGATAAAATCAATTAGATAAATCCCTCCCCCTACAAAATAAATAAAAACAACCCCTTCAAAAAAGACATCCATCGGCGATGGACTCCAAGCCGAAAGAAGAATCAATCCAGAAGCCAAAAAGAAAAAAAGACCGGTGGAAATAATTACAAAAATGATAAGAAATGTAAACCCAAAAATGGAACTACAGAGCTTTTCCAGTCGGTTGATAAAAGTGTCAAAATTGACAATTCTGTGCTCCAAAAACGATTTGAATTTGGGTGTTAATTCTAAAGAGTTAAAATCAATATCTCCAGACACATAACGCAGTCCAATCGTGCTTACCCAAAGACCTCGAAACATCACATGCACAATCAGATTGATCAGTAGTACAAACCACGATCCAATCAGTATAATACTAGGAACCGTTAGGGCCAGATCAATCGCAATTATGCCTGTTGAAGTGACAGATGAATTATATATAAATAAATTTAAAGGATCCCGCGCACCGACCAAAAGAAAAATGGCAAATCCCGAAATGAGTAATTCCAAATGCCAGCTCTCTTGCTGAAGGATTTCCAACCAATTGGATAACGTCTGTTTTTCGTTTTTCTTCATTCTTATGGTCGCCCTTGGTCGATCTCCTTTGGGACATCTCAAAAGATGTTGAGAAAACCTAAAGGGCTTGATTTATGATTGTATCTAAGATAACAATAAATGCAGACTCTCTGTTCCTAAGACTCGAGTGGAATAAAAATTAATTCTATCTTTAATTCACCCTAAATAAAAATCGCACATGAAAAAGACACTACTCGCTTTTTTACTCATA
>CALITN010000020.1 GCA_938041595.1 uncultured Flavobacteriaceae bacterium
TTTCCATTCGTGGGCTGCTAATTTTCCCGTTCTAAGTTTTTCGGATGAAAGTCCTGTTTCGGCAGAGATCAAACGTGTAATCAACTGTACCGATGACATTTCCAGAGAAAAGAAAGCCACGGGAATCTCTTTCATCACGGCAATGTTGCGCGCCATGGAGAGTGTTAAGGCTGTTTTTCCCATCCCGGGACGGGCCGCAATAATAATTAAATCACTGGGTTGCCATCCCGAAGTCAATTTGTCAAGCTTTTCAAAGCCCGTACTAACACCGCTCAGGCCTTGCCGCTTGGAGATATCTTCAATTCGTCGTTTGGCTTGGATTACCAAACTTTGTGCTGTTTCGGAGGATTTTTTGATATTCCCTTGCGTCACATCATATAGCTTGGACTCCGCTTCGTCTAGCAAGTCAAAAACATCAATGGAATCCTTGTAAGAGTTTTCAATAATCTCACTGGAAATTTTAATCAAACTCCGCTGGATATGCTTTTGGAGAATGATCCGTGCGTGAAATTCGATGTGGGCCGAACTGGCCACTTTTTGCGTCAATGAAACCAAATAAGGATTACCCCCAGCCACTTCGAGCTTCCCTTTCTTTTTGAGGTTGTTGGATACGGTTAAAAGGTCAATCGGCTCCGAAGCCTCAAACAACTCAAAGATGGATTCGAAAATATACTGATGACTTGTTTTGTAGAAGGCTTCTGCCTGTAGAATATCAATGACCTCATCAACACCCTTTTTGTCAATCAGCATTGCCCCCAACACCGCTTCTTCAAGATCTACGGCCTGTGGAGGAATTTTCCCTTTTTCCAAGGGAATAACACTACCCGAACTCCGAGCCGCACTCGCAAATGATTTGATTTCTTCCATATTCTAAAAGTAGCAGATATTGGGCTAGGATTGCTGTTTTAGGACAGTCTAGATATCTCTTTTTTTTGAAAAAAAGCTGTTGATAAGTCTAAAAAAATGTTCACAAAGCTCGAAGCCCCTACTCTGCGTAGACTCCCATCTTATAAAACTTTTCACGACGTGAATTCACACGTTCTCGGGCATCCATTTTTACCAATTTTCGGAAGGCCGTCTGAATTTCTTTCTTCACCGTATCAAAAGTGGCCTCACGATCAAAATGGGCTCCTCCTAATGGTTCGGGAATCACCTTATCAATCAATTTGGCTTTGAGCATATCCGATGAGGTCAGATTCAACACTTCTGCTGCTTGTTCTTTGTATTCCCAGCTGCGCCATAGAATGGAAGAACAGGATTCGGGAGAAATAACCGAATACCAGGTGTTTTCCAACATGCAGATATGATCTCCAACGCCAATTCCCAATGCCCCTCCAGAGGCACCTTCGCCGATAATCACCACAATAACAGGTACTTTGATGGACATCATTTCCATGATGTTACGAGCGATGGCTTCCCCCTGCCCTCTTTCTTCTGCTTCTAGGCCAGGATATGCTCCCGGAGTATCAATAAAGCAAACAATGGGCACCTGAAACTTGTCAGCCGATTTCATCAGTCGCAGTGCTTTGCGATAGCCTTCGGGGTTTGCCATTCCAAAATTTCGGTATTGGCGGGTTTTGGTATTGTATCCCTTTTGCGTACCGATAAACAAATAACTCTGCTTACCAATTTTCCCAAATCCACCTATCATGGCTTTGTCATCGGCAAACTGCCGGTCCCCATGAAGTTCCATAAAGGAGCCATCGGTCAACGCATTGATATAATCCAGGGCATAGGGCCGTGAGGGATGACGAGACAACTGTACCTTCTGCCAGGCAGTGAGCTGTCCGTATATTGCTTTTTTGGTCTCTTCCAGTTTTTTTTCCAGTTTGTCACAGGTTTCTGTCACATCTACTTGGGTTTGGTCACCCAATTCTTTGCACTGCTCAATCTGTTCAATCAGTACTTTAACGGGTGCTTCAAATTCTAAATATTCCATGATTTAAGTCTGTCGAGTACAAATGTAATAAACTAATGAGATTGGTTGGCATCCGAACGGATTTTGAAATATCCATTCCCCAATACCGCACTGAGTATCAGAACAACTCCCAAATAAAATAAACCGCCCAACAACTCTTTTTCACCGAAAATGATGACCGATAGGACAATTCCATAGATGGGTTCCATATTGATTGAAATCATAACCGAATAAGGGGAAAGGATTTTCATTACATGAACGGAACCCACAAAGGCATAGGCCGTACACACCAAGCTCAGCACTCCCAACAATATCACATCTTGGGACCCAAGGTCGAGAGCTTGTCCAAAAAATTTAGGGTTGAAAGCCACAACGCACCATGTGAGTAGGGCACCAAAACCCAGCTCGTAAAAAGAAACCGCAGCGGCTGGAACACGATTCGCTAACTTGCCATTTACAAGGGTGAAAAACACGCCCAAAATAGTTGACAATAGCGCCATTAACATCCCCCACCACTGACTCCATTCCGATTGGAAAATCAACAGCAAACCAATAATTGCCAAGGCACCAAAAATCAGTTCGTAATAAATAATCTTACGGTCAAAAAACAAGGGTTCTAATAAAGCGGTAAAAAAAGCACCCATCGAAAGCATGGACAGCGTCAGCGAAACCCCTGCGACTTTTACTGCATAAAAAAAACTCATCCAATGGAAAGCAATAAAAACACCTCCTGCCAATAAATACCTAAAGTTCTCCCGCAGCACCAAAAAATCTTTAGGATTTCGAACTAAAATATAAATCCCAATAAAGCCCGTAGCCCAAAGCATTCGATGGGCCACCAAAGGGATTGCATCTAATTGAATGAGCGCACCCAATATAGAGGTGAATCCAAAAAGAAATACAATAAAGTGAAAGTGTATAAGATTTTTGCTTCTAGCGCTTGGCATAATTAAGGAGGTATAAAGCCAAACTTCCGAAAAGCATCAGGGGAAGCCATGCGGCTAACATTGGATTAAAATTAGCCTTGAGCACCATCACACTGAAAATTTTATCAAAAAAGATATAGAGAAAACCCAGGGTGATGCCAAAGGCCAAATTGACACCCATCCCACCACGACGCTTGAATGAGGACATGGCCACAGCAATGATGGTTAAAACAAAAGCAGACAAGGGTAAACTCCAACGCTTGTGACGTACCAACAAATGCGCATTGATTAGCTTGGAACCACTCTGGCGCTCTTTTTCAATAAAAGCATTGAGTTCACCAAAGTTTAGAGTTTCAGCCTTGTAGGTCACCGGGGCTAGTTCGTCAATAGCAAAGTCAAATAAGGTGTCTTTTCGGGTGGCTGTTTCCAAAAGTTCAGTATCTCCTTGGAAGGTTCTTTTCACATAGGTGGACAATCGAAACGTACTGTCACGCTGAATCCATCGGATGGTATTGGCCGTAAGCTTGGTTACCAATTCATTGTTTTCGAAGCGCTCTAGAGAAAAATTGTTGGCGCGTTTCCGAACGGGATTGTAGTTGCTTACATAAATAAATTCATGCTCATTGATTTGTTTGTATAACTGAGTGGTTTCACGTGCTTTACTTTTTTTGATGTATTTGTAATTAAAGTCATTGAAGCCTTCATTGGACTTTGGCACTATATACATCCCTCCAAAAAAAGCCACCACAGCAATCAATCCTGCGGCTAATAAATAGGGTCTCAAAAAACGCGTAAATGAAATCCCAGAGCTCAGCATGGCGATCACCTCAGTATTATTCGCCATTTTGGATGTAAACCAAATCACTGCTAGAAACAGGAAAATCGGAAATAGCATATTCGAAAAGTAAAGCGTAAAATCAAAATAATAGGCTGCGAGCTCCAAAAAAGGAACCTCTTTTTCCTTAAACTTATCAATCTTTTCCGCGACATCCACTAAAATTCCAATCGGAATAAAAAGGAGGATCATCACCAAAAAGGCACTCAAGTATTTTGTGATGATGTAACGATCCAACAGAAACATGCTAGAGGCGGGTATTGAGTTGACGAACCATTTTGTTTTTCCAGGCAGTGAAATCCCCGGCTAATATATGCTTTCTCGCTTCTCGAACCAACCACAAATAAAAGGAGAGGTTGTGTAGCGTACAGATCTGTTTACCTAGCATTTCATTCACCGTAAACAAGTGGCGTACATAAGCCTTGGAATAGTCCGTATCCGCAAAACAATAGCCGGCAGGATCTATGGGGGAAAAATCATTTTCCCATTTTTTATTTTTGATATTAATAATCCCTTCAGCGGTAAACAACATTCCGTTCCGAGCGTTTCGGGTAGGCAAAACACAGTCAAACATATCCACCCCTAAAGCAAT
>CALITN010000021.1 GCA_938041595.1 uncultured Flavobacteriaceae bacterium
ACGTAGGAATTAGTTCCGGGTTTGCGATAAGCAATGGCAGATTCCCCCAAGATCATCCCCTGATTGATTAGTTTTTTAGCATACTCATCAACGGGTAATTTTCCTAAGTCATAAAGAAATTTTTGCCAAAAACGGGAGTACAACAAATGCCCAGTCGCATGTTCGCTTCCCCCAAGATAGAGGTCAACATCTTGCCAATAATCCACGGCATTTTTGTCGGCAAAGGCTTGGCTGTTTTGAGCATCCATATAACGATAAAAATACCAGGAGCTTCCAGCCCAGCCGGGCATGGTGTTTAACTCCAAGGGGAAAACAGTCTGATAATCAATTTCTGAAACAGCAACCACTTTTCGCAGCCTTTCATCCCAACCCCATTTCGTCGCATTTCCCAAGGGTGGATTCCCTTCTGGCGTGGGGAGATATTTTTCAACCGCAGGTAATTCCAAGGGCAAATCTTCCAAAGTCAATGGACAAGGAAGATTGTTTTTGTAATAAATAGGAATGGGTTCTCCCCAATAACGCTGGCGGGAAAAAATAGCATCACGCAAACGATAGGTAACACTTCCTTTTCCTTTTCCGGCTGCCTCTAATGCTTCAATGACCTTTGGAAGTGCTTCGGTATAGGCCAATCCGTTAAGAAAATCAGAATCGCAAAGCGGAGTATTCCCCTTCTCTGCATAGGCAGCTTCCGAAATATCAATACCCTCAAAAATATTGGGAATGGGCAGATTGAAATGCTTGGCAAAATTGTAGTCTCGCTGATCGCCACAAGGAACAGCCATCACAGCTCCCGTTCCGTAGCCGGCCAGTACGTAGTCTCCGATCCAAATGGGAACCCGTTCTTGGGTAAATGGATGCAAAGCATACGCTCCAGTAAAGACCCCCGAAATGGATTTTACATCCGCTTGACGATCACGTTCCGATCGTTGTTTTGTTTTTTCAATGTAAGCTGTCACAGCCTCATGCTGTTCTGGAGTTGTGATTTGCTGCACCAATTCCAACTCGGGTGCTAAAGTCATAAAACTAACGCCAAAAAGCGTATCCGGACGGGTGGTAAATACTTCTATCTGTTGGGAATGTCCCGCTATGGCAAACTGAACGTTGGCACCCGTAGATTTTCCAATCCAATTGCGCTGCATTTCTTTGAGAGGATCTGGCCAATCAATAGTATCAAGACCCTGAAGTAAACGCTCGGCATAGGCTCCGATCCGCATACTCCATTGCCGCATACTCTTTTTGGTTACAGGATGCCCACCCCGTTCGGAAACACCGTCAATAATCTCGTCGTTTGCCAAAACAGTCCCCAAAGCAGGACACCAGTTTACTTCGGATTCGGCCAAATAAGTCAATCGGTATTTTAAGAGTAATTCCTGCTGTTGCGCTTCGGAATAGCCCTGCCATTCGGAGTCGGAAAAAATAGGAGTATCTGTATCGCAAATGGCTGCAACTTGACCGTTGCCCTCCTTTTGAAAACGCTTGATTAGCTGTGAAATCGGTTGCGCCTTGTCGGTATCAATACAGTAATAGTGCTCAAAAAGAAGTAGAAAAATCCACTGCGTCCATTTGTAATAATCGGCGTTGGAGGTTCTGATTTCACGACTCCAATCAAAGGAAAAACCCATACGATCGAGCTGCTGCCGATAGCGTTCAATATTTTTTTTGGTGGTCTTTGCCGGATGCTGCCCCGTTTGGATTGCATATTGTTCCGCAGGCAAGCCAAAAGAGTCAAAGCCTTGGGGATGAAGAACATTATAGCCCTTGTGCCGATAATAGCGCGCTACGATATCACTCGCAATATAGCCGAGTGGATGCCCTACATGCAAACCTGCCCCGGAAGGGTAGGGAAACATATCCAAAACATAATATTTGGGTTGGGTACTGTTGTTGTCTGCCTTATAGGTTTGGTTTTTAGCCCAATATTGTTGCCATTTGGCTTCAATCGCTTTAAAGTCGTAGCTCACACCTTATTTTTTAAAGCCCAAAAATACGGTTCTACCCCTGAAAGAAAAAGTTTGACAGCCCTAAAAGTAGTCCCGTATGGGTTTGTTTCTTATTTTTACTCAAAATAAACAACATTGCACAAGCCCTCAGAAGACCGGTTTCAAAAACGCCGCCTCAGAAACAGCTATTTTTCAGTGGTTATCAGTATTTCCTTAGTGTTGTTTCTGGTAGGTATTTTGGGTGCTTTGCTATTGAATTCCAAAAAGGTAGCCGATCATTTCAAAGAACAGATCGCCCTAACCTTATACATCAATGATTCGGCGAAAGAAATCGAAGTTCAGCAACTTATCAAAACACTCCGATTAAACAGCGCTACAAAGAAGGTTGTTTGGGTTTCCAAAGAAGAAGCCGCCCAAATTCACACCAACGAAATTGGCGAGGACTTTATGGAGTTTTTGGGATACAATCCACTCTTGGCTTCGGTAGATGTCTATTTCAACGCAGACTACGCAACCCCTGCTTTTGTGAAGAATATCAGCACCTCATTTGAGGACAACAGTTTTGTAGACGAGATTATCTACGATCAACCCTTACTCGAATTATTAGATGCCAATATTCAAAAAATCAGTTACTGGCTTTTGCTTGCCGCAGTATTGTTTGTGGTTGTAGCCATGTTGCTAATCAACAGTTCCATTCGTCTGTCAATTCACTCCAAACGTTTTGTGATCAAAACCATGCAACTCGTAGGCGCACACAAACGATTTATCAGGTGTCCCTTCATCCGAACTCATGTTCAGTTGGGATTGGCGGCCTCTTTAATTGCCAGTGCGGGAATTGCTGCCGTGGTATGGGAATTGGATCAGCGTTTCCCTGAACTGCAAATTCTCCGTCACCCGGAGGAACCTGCCATAATTCTTGGAATTGTGGTAGCACTTGGGTTGAGCATCACTTATTTCAGTACGTATTTCGCCACCCAACTATACCTGAACCTTAAGACCGACGCTGTTTACTAAGTCGAATTGTTATGGAATCTAAAAAAAAGAAAGTCTTCATTTTCGAGAAAAAAAATTACCGCTTGCTCCTCGTAGCTTTGGGAGTCATTGCCTTGGGATTTGTTCTAATGTCAGGAGGAGGGAGTGAAGACCCCTCAGTATTCAATCCTGAGATTTTTAGTTTCCGTCGCATCCGTTTGGCTCCTAGTTTGGTTCTCGTCGGATTTGGCATAGCTGTTTATTCTATTTTTGCCAAAACAAACGCTTAATGGAATGGCTTTCGGCGCTTTTGCTAGGGATTATTCAAGGCCTAACAGAGTTTTTGCCTGTCTCCTCCAGTGGCCATTTGGAATTAGCTAAAGTTTTTCTCGGTGGCACCTTACCCCAAGAAGGCCTTCTACTAACGATTGTACTGCACACCGCTACTGCCTTGAGTACCATCTATGTTTTTCGAAAGGATATTGGTGCCATTCTCAAAGGTCTTTTGGAATTCCAAAAAAATGAAAGCTGGACTTTTGCGCTCTTCATCTTAATTTCCATGCTTCCAGCAGCAGGGGTTGGTCTCTTTTTAGAAGATCAAATTGCGCAACTCTTTGAAGGAAATTTAATACTGGTTGGCACCGCTTTACTTCTAACAGCAGTATTGCTTCGCATTGCGGATCGAAAAACTGTGGAAGGTCGCCCTCTTTCTCCCAAAAATGCAGCTCTTATCGGTATTGCGCAGGCCATTGCTATTCTCCCAGGGATTTCTAGAAGTGGGACTACCATTGCTACTGCAGTCCTATTGGGGATCGAACGGGAAAAAGCAGCCCGTTTTTCTTTTTTGATGGTAATACCACTCATTCTAGGCAGTATGCTCAAACGGATATTGGATATGAACTCGGCACCTGTGGAAATTGCTTTTTTCCCGCTAGCGATAGGTTTTATTGCAGCCTTTATCACTGGGGTGTTTGCTTGTCGATGGATGATTGCCTTAGTCAAGCGCAGTCAACTTTCCTACTTCGCGCTCTACTGTTTGTTGGTTGGACTCCTCGCTTTAGGTTATGAACTCTTTGTATAAATTGAACGTTAACGATTGGCGTCAAGGGCAGTTGCTTTTGGTAGACAAACCCTTGAATTGGACCTCTTTTCAAGTAGTTAATAAAATTCGGTGGCATCTCAAGCGACGTTTTGGATTGAAAAAGATAAAAGTGGGACATGCTGGAACTTTGGATCCCCTTGCCTCAGGGCTATTGTTAATTTGTGTTGGGCGATGGACCAAACGCATTTCTGAATTTCAAGGAATGGAAAAAGAATATATGGGGCATATTCAGCTGGGAAGCACCACCCCCTCCTATGATCTAGAAACTGCGATCGACACCACTTTTCCTATCGAACACATTGACGCAGCAACTATTGAAGTTGCTCGTAAAACATTTGAGGGAGAACAACTTCAATATCCCCCACAATTTTCTGCCATCAAGAAAGATGGTGTACGGCTTTATGAACACGCTCGGAAAGGTGAAACTGTGGAAGTCCATCCGCGAAAGATTCATATCCATCATTTTTCTCTTGATTCCACTCACTTCCCGGAGCTCTCCTTCCGAGTGCGGTGCAGCAAAGGTACCTACATCCGATCCCTGGCCCACGATCTCGGAAAAACCCTTGAGTCGGGAGCGCACCTAAGCTCGCTCAGAAGAACAAAAATTGGCCGTTATGACGTAGCCGATGCCTATTCCCTAGACGATTTAATCAAAATCTTGGAGGGTCCCATTCAATAGAAGTAGATAAAAAGTAGCTTTTTCGCTATTTTTGTATAAAAATTATGAAAGCGCACGATACTCAAATATATCTACCCCAGCTGCAGCGTCGTGGATTCATAAACGAACCCATCCCAAAAGGCATTTCTTTAGAAGCCGAGATTCTCCGTCTCAAGGAAGAAAAAAATGCCGTCTTGTTGGCGCATTATTATCAAGAAGATACCATCCAAGAACTGGCGGATTATTTGGGTGATAGCCTTTATTTGGCTCAAGCCGCCAAAGAAGTAAAAGCAGATATCATTGTGTTTGCGGGAGTTCACTTTATGGCGGAAACTGCCAAAATCATCAATCCGAGCAAAAAAGTGCTCCTCCCCGATCTCAAAGCAGGCTGTTCCCTAGCAGATTCCTGCCCCCCTGGAGATTTTAAAAAGTTTAAAGAGCAACACCCCGATGCGGTTGTAGTTACGTATATCAATTGTTCGGCGGAGATTAAGGCCTTGAGTGATATTGTTTGCACCTCAAGTAATGCTCTTCGCGTGATCGAATCCATCCCTAAGGAAACACCCATTATCTTTGCTCCAGACAAAAATCTCGGACGCTACCTTATCAAAGAAACGGGACGTGATATGATTCTTTGGGAAGGTTCCTGCTTGGTACACGAAGCATTTTCTTTTGATCGAATCGTAGCCCTGGCACAGGAATATCCTACAGCTGAGTTCATCGCCCATCCAGAAAGTGAATCACAAGTATTGGAAATCGCCAAATATGTAGGCAGCACCTCAGGCTTATTAAACTATGTCCAAGAAAGTGCCGCCACTTCATTTATCGTGGCCACTGAGGCAGGGATCTTACATGAAATGAAGAAACGTTGTCCTGAAAAAACGTTTATCCCAGCACCTGTAGAAGACGAAAGTTGCGCTTGTAGTGAATGTGCTTATATGAAACTCAACACGCTGGAAAAACTTTACAATTGCTTGCGTTTTGAATTGCCTGAAATAGAACTAGACTCGCAATTGATCGCAGCTGCCAAAGCACCTATCGATCGCATGCTTGCCCTTGGCTAAACTATGACAACAGACATCCTTGTTATCGGTAGTGGTATTTCGGGGCTCACCTATGCCATAAAAATTGCGGAACAGCATCCAGAACTGCAGCTGATTCTGATTGCCAAGGATGAACTGCGGGAAACAAATACCCGCTACGCCCAAGGGGGAATTGCTGTTGTTTCTGATTTCAAACAAGATTCATTTGAAAAACACATTCAAGACACCCTGATTGCCGGTGATGGCCTGTGTGATTCTGAAGTGGTAAAATTTGTTATTGAAGAAGGCCAAGAGCGCCTTCGTGAATTGCAAAACTGGGGAACGCTATTTGATACCCAGCAAAAAGAACTCCATCTAACCAAAGAGGGTGGACATTCCGAAAAACGAATTGTCCACTACAAAGACCAAACGGGACTACAAATTCAGGAAGCACTCATCAAAAAAATTCAGTCCTTTTCAAATGTTCGCTGTTTGGAAAACCATGTATTGGTGGATTTAATCACCGATCACCATACCAAAACCAACCACCAAAAATGCTATGGTGCCTATGTCATTTCCAAAGAAAAAGAAGAAATTCTTACAATCGGAAGTAAAGCCACTATTCTTAGTACAGGGGGTGCTGGACAGCTCTACAATCACACTACCAATCCAGGTGGAGCTACTGGAGATGGACTCGGAGCAGCCTACCGTGCACGCGTCAAAATTGAAGGGTTGCCTTATGTCCAATTTCACCCTACGGCTTTGGTGCCCAGAGTCAATAGCAGTACTTTTCTAATATCTGAAGCCGTCCGAGGGGAAGGGGCCATTTTGCGAAACAAAAACGGAGCCGCTTTTATGGCCTATTATGATTCTCGCAAAGATTTAGCACCTCGTGATGTGGTGGCACGAGCAATTGCCCAAGAAATGACAACCACAGACGATTCTTTTGTGCACTTGGATTGCCAAAGCATCGGAAAAGAAAAATTTCAAAAACACTTCCCAACCATTTATCATACCTGCCATCTTTTGGGAATTAACGTTCCTGAAGAACCCATTCCAATTGCTCCAGCAGCACATTATTTTTGTGGAGGTATTGCCGTAAATGCACAAAGTCGAAGCCAATTAGATGGGCTTTATGCCATTGGGGAATGTAGCTATACCGGGCTCCATGGAGCCAATCGCCTTGCCTCAAACTCTCTTTTAGAATCTCTCGTATTTGCCCACCGTGCGGCTCAAGACAGCAGTGTTTTTGTCACTACCGAAGCTCTGGAAAATGATTTTTATGAACGGCTTCCCGAATGGGAAGGGAATCCTGAAGTTTCCGTGGAAAAAATGAAACAAATGACCGTTTTAAAAAACAGACTTCGAAAAGTTATGACTCAATACGCAGGAATTTTTAAAGCGGATGAAGGCTTGAATAAGGCCGAACAAAAACTGAGTGCCATCTATCTGGAAACCCAAGAATTGTATCAAAAATTAAAATTAACACCTCAATTTTGTGAATTACGGAATATGGTTAGTGTGGCCTATATATTGATCAAACAATCGCAAAACATCAAAACGAATCAGGGAACTTTTTACAATGCGGACAATGCCTGACCAATTTTTAACTACTTATCGAGAACCCCTTATTAAGTTGATTGAATCGGCCTTGGAGGAAGACCTTGGCAAAGGCGACCACTCAGGGAATGCCTGTTTGACCTCTAAGGAAACCCATCGTGCAAAACTATTAGTGAAAGAAGATTGTGTGATCGCTGGAGTAGCCATGGCCCATTTGATTTTTCAACATTATGATTCAAACTTACAGGTAACCAATCATATATCCGACGGTGAAGAAGTCCGCGCTGGAGTGGTGATCTTTGAGGTTGAAGGTTCTTCGCAAAGCCTATTGGCCACGGAACGCTTGGTCTTAAATTGTATGCAGCGTATGAGTGGTATTGCCACATTAACCCGCCGTTTGCGTACGAAAATTAGTCATACGCAATGCCAACTTCTAGACACCCGAAAAACAACTCCCAATTTTCGCCATGCTGAAAAATGGGCTGTAAATATTGGAGGAGGCATCAATCACCGTATGGGATTGTACGATGAATTAATGATCAAGGACAATCATATTGATTATAACGGTTCTATGGTAGAAACCTTAAAAAAAGTTAGAACCTACCTGGATCAAAAGAATTTAATGCTCCCCGTTATTGTAGAAACACGAAGCCTTGAGGAATTGCAAACATGCCTTCAGTTTCCTTGGATTCATAGAATTTTATTGGACAATATGAGGCCCAACACTCTTCGTGAAGCCCTTACAATCAACGCCCATCAATTCCCTACAGAAGCCTCAGGAAACATCACTGAAGACAACATTGTGGCCATCGCAGAAACCGGGGTAGATTTCATCTCTATGGGTGCTCTTACACATTCAGCTCGAAACATAGATTTAAGT
Organism: uncultured Flavobacteriaceae bacterium; assembly: GCA_938041595.1. Lineage (GTDB taxonomy): Bacteria > Bacteroidota > Bacteroidia > Flavobacteriales > Flavobacteriaceae > UBA11891. Next base: position 8,135 of record CALITN010000021.1, read on the forward strand.
CTTAAAGCGACCCACTAAGCCCCAATCGTTATTTCTCGAATCGCTCCTGTTTTCTTATATTTGCGAGAATCAAACGGGCTATGAAATACAAACGAATTTTATTAAAACTAAGCGGTGAAGCTCTCATGGGGAGCCAAAGTCATGGTATAGACCCTCAGCGTTTGGATGACTATGCCAAAGACATCAAGACCCTTCACGAGATGGGAATTGAATTGGCAATCGTTATTGGAGGAGGGAATATTTTCCGTGGTGTTTCTGGAGCTAGTACCGGAATGGATCGAGTTCAAGCCGACTATATGGGAATGCTAGCTACGGTCATAAACGGACTGGCACTTCAAAGCGCGTTGGAAAATAACGACGTTCCCACCCGTTTGCAAACAGCCATTAAAATTGAAGCCATTGCCGAGCCTTTTATCAAACGAAAAGCGACTCGTCACCTAGAAAAAGGGCGGGTTGTGATTTTTGGATCGGGAACAGGAAATCCTTATTTCACCACCGATTCTGCTGCCGTATTACGAGCCATAGAAATCAATGCTGATGTTATCCTTAAAGGAACTCGTGTGGATGGAATCTACAACGAAGATCCTGAGAAAAATAAAAGTGCCATCAAATTTGACACCCTCTCCTTTGATGACGTTTTGAAAAAAGGACTCAAAGTAA
>CALITN010000022.1 GCA_938041595.1 uncultured Flavobacteriaceae bacterium
GATCCCCGAGATCATGGCTAAGGCATTTTACATTGCGCGATCGGGACGCCCCGGTCCTGTACTGATTGACATTACCAAGGATGCACAGTTCGAAAGCCTTGATTTTACCTATAAGAAATGCCAGGGAGTTCGTTCCTACAAACCTGTTCCCAGCTTACAGCTCACACAGGTAGAAGCAGCAGCAGCAGCAATCAACCAAGCCAAGCAACCCATGATTGTGTGGGGACAGGGCGTTATTTTGGGAAAGGCGGAAGAAGCCTTTAAGCGTTTTGTAGAACACAGCGGCATTCCTGCCGTATGGACTCTATTAGGATTGTCTGCACTGCCAAACAAGCACCCTCTAAACATGGGAATGGTCGGAATGCATGGAAACTACGGCCCCAATTTGTTGACCAACGAATGCGATGTTCTTATTGCTATCGGGATGCGTTTTGACGATCGTGTCACGGGTAATTTGGCCACCTATGCCAAACAAGCAAAGGTTGTTCATCTAGAAATTGATCCTGCGGAGATTAGTAAAAATGTCCCTGCTGATTTCCCCGTATTGGCCGATTGTAATGAGAGTTTGCCCGCATTGACAGAACGGGTGCAACCCAAAGAACTGACCGAGTGGAAAGCACGCTTTGCAGCCCATATGGAAACGGAATATAAAACCGTTATCAAAGGAGATACGCAACCGACCAAAGAAGGTTTGACAATGGGCGAAGCCATTGTGGCCATCAATAAGCACACCCAAGGAGATGCTGTGATTGTGACCGATGTAGGACAGCATCAGATGATTGCCTGTCGCTATGCCGAATTTATCCGTTCCAAAAGTAATGTTACTTCGGGTGGTTTGGGGACTATGGGATTTGCCCTACCGGCAGCCATTGGCGCCAAGATGGGAGCCGCAGACCGACATGTGGTGGCGGTGATTGGAGATGGGGGGTATCAAATGACCATTCAAGAACTGGGAACCATTTTCCAAACGGGTGTAGCCGTCAAAATTGTGGTTTTGAACAATGATTATTTGGGAATGGTTCGTCAATGGCAGCAATTGTTTTTTGACAAGCGCTACGCCTCCACAGAGATGACCAACCCCGATTTTGTGACCATCGCCAAAGGCTACCATATCGAAGCGCAACGCGTCACAGAACGCAGCCAATTGGATGCCGCAGTCAAAGCGATGATCACCTCCGACAAGCCCTATTTCCTTGAGGTCTGTGTCGAAAAAGAAGACAATGTATTTCCGATGATTCCGACAGGAGCATCGGTTTCTGATATCCGATTGAAATAATGACAGAGAATACCCGCTATACCATTTCGATTTATTCCGAAAACAACGTTGGCTTGCTCAATCGAGTGTCTGCCATTTTCCTAAAACGGCATATCAATATTGATAGCTTTTCCACTTCCCAATCGGAGATTCCAGACGTTTTTCGTTTTGTTATTGTGGTGGAAGTATCCGAAGACAAGGTGAAAAAATTGGTGCAACAAATCGAGAAACAGATAGATGTAATCAAAGCTTTTTACCATACTGATGAAGAAACAATTTATCAGGAATCAGCCTTGTATAAGGTGAAATCAAGCTATCTGTTTGAAGAACGCCAAATTCAAAATATTATCAAAGACAGTCATGCAAATATAGTGACCGTCTCCCCGGAGTTTTTTGTTATCGAAAAAACAGGTTTTCGAAGTGAAACCGAGAAGTTACGCAAAGAACTTGCACCTTTCGGATTGCTTCAATTTGTTCGTTCGGGGCGAATTTCCGTAACGAAATCCAAAATGGGGATTTCCGAACTCTTAGAAACGTTTAAAAAAAATAACTAACGATAATACCACCAACACATGGCCAATTATTTTAACCAACTGACTTTAAGTGAAAAACTGAACCAACTCGCACAATGCCGTTTTATGGAAACGGAAGAATTTAGCGATGGCGTGGCAGCCCTCAAGGGGAAGAAAATTGTAATTGTCGGTTGTGGCGCTCAGGGGCTCAACCAAGGATTGAATATGCGCGACTCCGGTTTGGATATTTCATACACCCTTCGTCAAGGCGCAATCGATAACAAAAGAGCGTCTTACCAAAATGCAGTGGATAACAATTTTGCCGTTGGGAACTATGAAGACATGATTCCTAATGCGGATGTGGTGATCAACCTAACCCCTGATAAAAATCACACGCCTGTAGTGGAAGCAGTAATGCCTTTGATGAAAAAAGGAGCAACACTATCGTATTCCCATGGTTTTAATATTGTAGAAGAAGGGACCAAGGTTCGTGAAGATTTAACCGTAATCATGGTGGCACCCAAATGCCCTGGTTCGGAAGTACGTGAAGAATACAAACGTGGTTTTGGTGTACCAACTTTGATTGCAGTTCACCCCGAAAATGATCCTCAAGGACACGGGTTGGCACAAGCCAAAGCCTATGCCGTTGCTACGGGAGGTCACCGTGCCGGCGTCTTGGAATCATCTTTCGTCGCAGAAGTAAAATCAGATTTGATGGGGGAACAAACCATTCTTTGTGGGGTGCTTCAAACAGGGTCTATTTTATGTTTTGATAAAATGGTTGAAAAAGGAATCGATGCGGGCTATGCTTCTAAATTGATCCAGTACGGTTGGGAAACCATTACCGAGGCGCTCAAGCATGGTGGGATTACCAATATGATGGATCGTCTTTCCAATCCAGCCAAAGTAAAAGCCTTTGAATTGTCCGAACAGTTGAAGAGCATTTTGGCTCCCTTGTTCCACAAGCATATGGATGATATTATGTCTGGGCACTTTTCTAAAACCATGATGGAAGATTGGGCCAATGATGATGTGAATCTGTTGACATGGAGAGCCGCTACAGGCGAAACAGCCTTTGAAAAAACAGCCAATACCGATCAAGAAATTTCAGAACAAGAATTTTTCGATAATGGTGTATTGATGGTAGCTTTTGTTCGTGCCGGAGTCGAATTGGCTTTTGATACTATGGTCGCTTCTGGGATCAAAGAAGAATCGGCCTATTATGAGTCGCTCCACGAAACGCCATTGATTGCCAATACGATTGCTCGTAAGAAATTATTTGAGATGAATCGCGTGATATCAGACACGGCAGAATACGGTTGTTATTTATTTGACCATGCCGCCAAGCCGTTGTTGATTGACTTTATGAAAGGTATTGATATCGATGTGATTGGCACAGCCTATGCGGCAGATCAAGACAATGGTGTCGACAACCAAAAACTGATTCAAATCAATGACATTATCCGCTACCATCCGGTAGAATTGATTGGCTACGAATTGCGAGCCTCTATGACAGCGATGAAAAAAATTGTGTAAATGCGTTTGCCAAGTGTTGAAGGTGCGCTAGAAGCAAGAACTCGATTGTCGTCTGTGGTTCTGGAAACGCCTTTTCAATTACTGGAACGTTGGTCGCAACGCCTTAAGGCTTCTATTTACATCAAAAGGGAGGACTTACAACAGGTTCGTTCCTTTAAAATCCGAGGGGCTTACAACAAAATTGTAAAACTTACCGAAGCAGAGCGCAAGCAGGGAATTGTTTGCGCCAGCGCGGGAAACCATGCGCAGGGTTTTGCCTTTTCATGCCGCGATCTTCAGATCAAAGGAACGGTCTTTATGCCCTTGCCAACCCCTCAGCAGAAAATCGAACAGGTTCGAATGTTTGGAGGTGATTTTGTAGAAGTGCGCTTGGTGGGGGACACCTATGACGATTCGCAGAAAGCCGCTCGAAAGTTTCAAAAAGAAAGCCAATCGCATTTTATTCATCCTTTTGATGATTTGGATGTCATCGAGGGACAAGCAACGCTGGCTTTAGAGGTTTTAGACCAAGCCCAGCAGCCCTTGGATTATCTCTTTGTTCCCGTAGGCGGAGGCGGTTTGATTTCAGGAGTATTAACGATCTTTAAAGAGCGCTCACCCAATACTAAAATTATCGGAGTAGAACCGGCCGGAGCTCCCTCCATGTTCCAATCCCTCGAGAACAATAAAATCACTCCTCTAAAAAAGATTGACAAGTTTGTTGATGGGGCTGCGGTTAAAAAAGTAGGTCAGTTGAGTTTTGAAGTTTGCCGAGCCCACTTAGATGACTGTGTGCTGGTGGAGGAAGGACGTATATGCCAAGAGATTTTGGATCTGTATAATAAGGAAGGAATTGTTGCTGAGCCTGCCGGTGCGCTTGCTTTGTCGGCACTGGATCAATATGCCAAAGGAGTTGAAGGCAAACAGGTAGGAGTACTGATTTGTGGAGGTAATAACGACATCACACGCACCCCTGAAATCAAAGAGCGTGCTTTGCTATTTGCCCAACTAAAGCATTATTTTATTGTTCGTTTTCCCCAACGAGCAGGGGCACTAAAGGAGTTTGTTAATACCATTTTGGGCCCTCACGACGATATCACATTTTTTGAATATTCCCAAAAAACCAGCCGAGTCAATGCTCCAGCGGTTGTTGGTATCCGATTGAAGTCTGCCAGCGATTTTGAACCTTTGGTGGCTCGAATGAAAAAAGGAGACTTCTATGGGGAATACCTTAATGATAAGCCTGATCTGTATCAGTTTTTGGTGTAGCGCTTAAAAAAAAAGTGGAATTGCAAAGCGGTACAGTAGAATCAAAAGAAAAACGGCAAGCAGATTGATAATGATTCCAACGCGTGCCATTTGGGAAACTTTTACATAACCACTTGCAAAAACAATAGCATTGGGAGGGGTCGCCATGGGTAGCATAAAAGCACAGCTACTGGCCATCGTTACCGGAATCAGCAAATACAAAATTGGAATCTCAAGTCCCATTGCAATACCTGCCATGACCGGGGCCAGAACAGCCACCAAAGCGACATTGCTCATCAGTTCGGTCATAAACAGCATCAGGGAGATGAGTAGAGTGACTGTTAACAAAACATTGAAATCGGCATTGGAAATGACTTCGGTAATGGCGGCAACAATTCCAGTTTGTGCCATGCCTTTGGCTAAGGCCAAGCCCCCGCCAAAGAGGATCAAAATGCCCCAGGCAAGCCGTTGGGTATCTTTCCATTCCAAAACAAATTGTTGGCGACGAAAATCACTTGGAATGGCAAAAAGAGCAATGGCTCCACCCACACTTATAATGGTGTCTGTTAGTCCCAAGGAAGGTATAAGTGAATTGATAAGGGTTCGAAATACCCAGAAAAAAACCATCAGAGAGAAGATGACAAGCACCTGTTTTTCATTAGACTTTAAGGGGCCCAGGGAGGAGAGTTGTTGCGCAATGACATCTTGAGTAGTCTTGAAAAGAATTCCTTGGTTGGGAAAGACTACTTTAATAAAAAGCAAATAAATCAGTCCAATCAGTACCATGGAAAAAGGCAAGCCGATGACCATCCATTTGAGAAATGAAATTTGAATGTTGTATTCGTTTTCAAGCAAGCCAATCAAAACCGAATTAGGAGGGGTGCCTATGACTGTAGCAATCCCTCCAGCATTGGCGGAAAAAGCAATTCCAAGCATGACACTCAGGGAAAAACGCTGCTCTTCTGGGGTAAATTCCTGATCGCTTTGGACCAATAATTGAATCACTGAGAGAGCAATAGGAAGCATCACTACGGTACTAGCAGTATTGGAAATCCACATACTCATAAAACCGGTCGCTAACATAAAACCAAGAATGACTCGGTTGGGAGTTGTCCCTGTTTTATGGATAATGGTAAGGGCAATTCTTCGATGAAGGTTAACTTTTTCCAACGCCAAGGCCAAGACAAAGCCTCCGAAAAAAAGAAAAACAATAGAACTACCATAGTTGGCCCCGACAGCATTGACTGACATAATTCCAGAAAGTGGGAATACCACCAAGGGCAATAGGGCAGTAACTGAGATGGAAACAGCCTCTGTGATCCACCAGCAAATCATCCAAACAGCCAAGGCCAGAACCATGATTGCCTCGTTTGTTAGCGAAAACAAAGCCATCTGTTGTAGCAGTAAAAAAAGTATGGGGCCTAATAGGAGTCCTACTTTTTTGATCATAAGTAGTGGCATTTAATTTTGAAAAAGATACGGAATTCATGTGCAATGCGTGAAAGAAGGTTCCGCTCGTTGACATTCAATAATTTATACCGCTTCCTTAAATGATGTTTTTAATTTTGCGTAATTTTAAAACAAAAAAAAATGAGCAGTACGGCAGTCGTTTCAATCGATCAAACCGAGGGTTTTAAAAATAAAGTTCACTGTACCGAATACTTGGTCAACGGAGAATTAAAAACGTGGAAAGGAAATACTTCGGAAGTATATTCTAATATTTATACTGAAAATAGTAAAGGGGAAGCAGGTCCCACCCTTTTGGGGTCAATTCCCGATATGGAAACCGAAGCAGCTTTGGAAGCGTTGAATGCCGCGGAAAAGGCATTTAATCGTGGGCAGGGCGTTTGGCCTACAATGAAAGTAAAAGATCGCCTAAAGTGTTTAAGCACCTTTGCGGAAAAGATGAAAGCACACCGCGAGGAAGTAGTAGAACTACTGATGTGGGAAATTGCGAAAAATAAAGCCGATTCCTATAAAGAATTTGATCGTACCGTCGATTATATCTATGACACCATAGAGGCTTACAAAAAACTAGATCGTAAAAGTGCCAAATTTGATAAGCAATCTGGCATTCATGCTCACATTCGTCGCGGCCCATTGGGAGTAGTGCTGTGTTTGGGGCCATACAATTACCCTTTGAACGAGACATTTTGTTTGCTGATTCCGGCTATCATCATGGGAAATACAGCCATTTTTAAGCCTGCCAAGCATGGGGTTTTACTAATTACACCTTTACTCAAAGCCTTCCATGAAAGTTTCCCTCCTGGAGTGGTTAATATTGTTTTTGGACGAGGTCGTAAAATTGCATCTCCTATCATGGAAACGGGTCAAATTGATGTATTGGCCTTGATCGGTCATTCGTCTTCTGCAGTGGCCTTACAAGATTTGCACCCCAATAAAAATCGTTTGCGATTGGTGCTAGGTTTAGAAGCGAAAAACCCAGGGATTATCCTTCCCGACGCTGATTTGGATTTGACCATCAAGGAATGTATTTCTGGAACACTTTCTTACAACGGACAACGTTGTACGGCTTTGAAAATGCTATTCGTTCACGAATCCATTGTGGATGAGTTCAATCGACGTTTTGCTAAAGCTGTGGATGCCTTGTCTTATGGTTTGCCATGGGATGAAGGGGCTTTTTTGACCCCATTGCCTGAACCTAACAAACCCGCCTATATACAGGATTTGATTAAGGATGCCCAAGCAAAAGGCGCAAAGGTTTTGAATAAAAAGGGAGGCCAGCTTTCACATAATTATTCGTATCCAGCGGTTTTATACCCGGTTAACAATGCGATGGATGTGTATCACGAAGAGCAATTTGGACCTGTAATTCCAATTCTTTCGTATAAGGATATCAATGAACCTTTAGATGTGATGGCTGCTTCAGAATACGGGCAGCAAGTGAGTTTGTTTGGTCGTGATATTCGTAAAATTGGCCCATTAGTTGATGTATTATCAAATTTAGTTTGTCGTGTCAATCTCAATTCTGCGTGCCAGCGTGGCCCTGATGTTTATCCCTTTACGGGTCGAAAGAATTCAGCGGTTAGTACGCTCAGTGTGTTTGATGCGCTGCGCTCATTCTCTATTCGAACTTTTGTGGCTGCAAAAGACAATCCGTATAACAACGAGATCCTTGATGCCTTAATGGATTCCAAAGATTCGAACTTTGTCAATACGGAGTATTTGCTTTAGAGCAGCCGTTTGAGAATAGGAAAATATTTAAAAGGTGCGTAGCGAACTGGTGGATCAATGTTTTTTGCATTTTCAAAGACGCCTTTTTCATGGGTAAAAGCCAAAAAGCTTTTGTAACCATGATAATTGCCTGTACCACTATTTCCGACTCCACCAAAGGGTAAATTTTGACAGCCCAAATGCAGTAAGGTATCGTTGATGCAGGCACCCCCCGAAAGACTGGTTTCGATGATTTTTCTTCCTTTGCGAGTACTACCAAAGTAGTAATAGGCCAAAGGTGTTTCGTGGGTGTTGATTCGTGCCAAGGCCTCTTCTATATTTTTAAAACTTATAACCGGGAGGATCGGACCGAAGATTTCCTCTTGGAGACAGGCGGCTTGTTCGGGTACTTCGTCCAGCACTGTAGGAGCAATATATAAGTCTTTCTTATTGGACTGCCCGCCTATGCGGACCCTACCTTCTTTGAGCAATGGAGCCAATCGATCAAACATTCGGTCATTGATGATTCGCCCGTAATAAGGACTTTTTTCAATAGACTCCCCCAGCATTTGTCTAAGATGGTGCTGCATTCTTCCAATGAGCTTTTCCTTTACGCTTTCATGAACCAATAAATAGTCCGGAGCAACACAGGTTTGGCCAGCATTGGTTATTTTGCCCCATAGAATGCGTTTGGCTGCGGTGTCTACATGGGTCCCTTCATCAACGATACAGGGCGATTTTCCACCCAATTCCAAAACCACAGGAGTTAGATGCTCGGCTGCGGCTTTCATGATGATTTTTCCAACACGACTACTTCCCGTAAAGAAAATGAGGTCAAATGGTTTTTGGAGTAACATTTCGTTGATGGGGATATCGCCTTGGATGAGTGCTATGTAATTGGGTTCAAAAGTGACGTCCATCATCTTTTGCATTACCTCTGATACATGAGGACTGTCTGGAGTAGGCTTGAGGATGGCTGTGCATCCCGATGAAATAGCACCGATTAGAGGGTTGATCAGGAGCTGAAATGGATAATTCCACGGGGAAATAATCAAGCTGGTACCATAGGGATGATGATAAACAGACGCCTTGCCCGGAAAGAGGTAGTAAGGACTGGGTACCCGTTGGGGCTTACTCCAATGTGATATGTTTTTCAGGTGAAAATCAATCTCAGTAATAACAACATTGATTTCAGTGATATAAAATTCCTCTTTGGATTTGCGTAGATCTTTCCAAACGGCTTCTTCCAATTCGTTTTGGTGATCTAGTATTGTTTTACGAAGTTTTCGAAGTTGCTCTTTGCGAAAAGCGACAGACAAGGTTTTTTGGGAGGCAAAAAAAGCTTTTTGCTCTTTATATAACTGGTCAATATCAGCTTGGGAGATAGGTTTCATTAGAATTTTTAAGCGTAACGAATCGGTAACTTACAAAAAATATAACAAGCAGAGGAAAAGAGAATCTAATTCCATTTTTGCAGTACGCTTCTAATGCAAAATTGAGCCATGTCCTGTCCCCATAGTTGATAGGTGGAAAGGGAAGGATGCACACCATCACTAAAAAGGGTTTCGGGAGAAGCGTTTATTTGGTAGCGTTTGCTCCAAGTGGCAAAATGAATAATCTCATCGTTAAAATATACTTCCTGAAATGCTGGAAGAGCGCGTCGCCATTTATCCCTGTAGAGATTAACCAAGCCTCCAATCACTTTTTGGATAAGCGGTGTAAAGGCTGGGAAGTAATGTATTGGGGGCATATTTGTAAAGACAATGGGTGTTTGGGAGTTGAATTTTTTACGGAGTGCTTGAACTAATGCTGTACAGTCACGTGCCCATTGCCGTGGGCTTCGCAGCGCAAAAGCATCGTTTCCACCCAAAGCAATCACAATTAGGTCGGGCTGTTTGGTTTTTATTTTGGAAAGCAATTGTTTGGAAACACCCGCTGCTTTGATCCCACTTTTGGCCACAACCTCCCAAGATATAGACTGTTGGGTTTGCTGTTGAAGGGCTTCGCAAAAGTTGCCTATAAAGCCTTGATTCTGATGTGCCACACCCACACCTGCCATAGTACTCTCTCCCAATCCTAGGATGACGCGGTCTTTTTGAGATTTTTTTTTAGGGTAGCCTCTATTCCCTTTGGCTTCTGGGAGTCTTGGTACTTTTTGAACAATTTGTTTCCCTTGCCAATATAGTAAGGGGAGCAGCGGAACTAATAATGGCCCTAGGATGTAATAAATAAGGTCCTCCTTATGAAACAATCGCGTGTTACTTTCGTATTTTTTGTGCTAAATAATCACCAACCTCACTTGTTTTATATGCTTTTCCACCACCTTCTACCAAGTCTTCGGTGACGAATCCTTCGGCAAGAGACTCATTGACCACCCTGCGGATGGTTGCTCCTTCTTCGTGAAGACCAAAGGCGGTTTCAAACATCATTGCTGCAGATAGAATGGTTGCCAAGGGATTGGCAATATCTTTTCCGGCAGCTTGTGGGAAGGAGCCGTGAATCGGTTCGAATAGGGATGTTTTTTCACCTAAAGAAGCGGAAGGCATCAGCCCCATAGAACCAGAAATTACAGAGGCTTCGTCTGTTAAGATATCCCCAAACAAATTCTCCGTAATCAACACATCATAGCTGTTGGGCCATTGAACCAAACGCATGGCCACTGCATCCACAAATTCATAAGAAACGTCTACATCGGTGTATTCTTTTTCCAAGGCTTGAACAGTCTCCCGCCACAAACGAGAACTTTCCAAAACATTGGCCTTGTCAACACAGCATAATTTTCCAGAGCGACTGCGGGCCATTTCAAATCCTTTTCTTGCAAGACGCTCAATTTCAGCACGCGTATAGGTACAGGTGTCAAAAGCGGTATTTCCGTCGTCCTTTCGTCCGCGCTCGCCAAAATAGATACCTCCGGTCAATTCTCTCAAAAAGACTAAATCTGTTCCTTCAATACGTTCTCTTTTGAGAGGGGATTTATCAATGAGTGATGGAAAAGTGAAGGTAGGACGAACGTTGGCAAATAGTCCTAGTTTTTGACGCATTAGCAACAGTCCTTGTTCGGGACGTACTTTGGCAGAGGGATCATTGTCAAATCGAGGATCGCCAATGGCACCAAAAAGAACGGCATCAGCAGCCAAACAAATTTCATGTGTTTCATCGGGATAGGGGACACCTACTTGATCAATGGCTATAGCTCCAGTAAGAGCTGGCATCCATTCCAGAGAATGGTTGAATTTTTCTCCGATAGCATCACATACTTTTACGGCTTGGTCAATGACTTCTGGGCCTATTCCATCTCCGGCTAATAAGGCTATTTTTAAATCCATAGGGAATTTATTGTACGATTATATTTAACATTTTTTCAGTGGCTTTAATTGCCGACACCGTTTGGTCTGAGTCCAATCCGCGTGTTTTGAATTCTTTTTCTGGGGTTCTCCAAGTAATGGTCGTTTCACAAAGAGCATCCGAGTTACTGCCTGGAGGAATGCGAACGGCATAATCTTTCAAATCGGGAAGGGCTACAGATTGCTTTTTGAAAATCAAACGAATCGCCTTGATAAAGGCATCGTATTGCCCATCTCCAGAGGCAATGGCTTCATAATCCTTCCCATTGATATTGAGTGAGACCGTTGTGGAAGGGTTCATTCCTTTGGCATGGGTCAAAACATAGGAATTGATCTGAACGGCTTTTTCATTTTCTTGAGTACCAAGAACATCGGAAATGATGTAGGGTAGATCTTCGATTGTTACCCTTTCTTTTTTGTCCCCCAGCGCAATAATACGCTCGGTTACTTTTTTGATTTCATCGGCTTTGAGTTGTAAGCCAAGCTCCTGCAAGTTTTTTTCAATATTGGCTTTTCCAGAAGTTTTCCCTAGTGCATAGCTTCGTTTCCGGCCAAAGCGTTCGGGAAGCAAATCATTAAAATAAAGATTTTTCTTCCGATCTCCATCAGCATGAATCCCAGCTGTTTGGGTAAATACGTTTTCCCCTACGACGGGTTTGTTTTCGGGAATTCGGAAGCCTGTAAAGGTTTCCACCAATTTACTAACACGATAAAGTGCTTTTTCGTTGATATTGACGTTGACTTCAGGAACAAAATCATTGATGACAGCCACCATGCTTGCTAGGGGAACGTTTCCAGCGCGTTCACCCATTCCGTTGAGTGTTAGGTGCAGGCCGTGGGCTCCAGCTTTGATCGCTTGGGTTGCGTTGGCGACTCCTAGGTCGTAGTCATTATGTCCGTGAAAATCGAAGTGCAGTTCAGGATACCGTTGTGTGATCCGTTGGATAAAATCGAAAGCCTCTTCGAAAGTAAGGACCCCCAGTGTATCTGGGAGCAAAATTCGTTTGATGTTCAGGGATTGTGCAAAATCGAGATAGTCAAAAACGTACTCCGACGAATTGCGCATTCCATTGCTCCAATCTTCAAGGTACAGATTAGTATCAATGGCGAGTTGACGAGCCGCTTTAACAGCGATTTCAATTTTTTGAAAGTGCTCTTCTGGTTTTTGTTTGAGTTGGTGGGACAGGTGATTTAGTGAGCCTTTGGTTAATAGATTTTGAACGGTGGCACCGGTGGATTGCATCCATTCCAATGATCGGCCTTCGTCCACAAAGGTGAGTACTTCGACTTGTGAGAGTCGATTCTGTGATTTGGCCCATTCTGTAATGGCTTCTACGGCTTTTCGCTCTCCTTCGGAAACACGTGCCGAGGCAATTTCAATTCGATCCACACGCAATTCCTCTAACAATAGTTTGGCTAATGTTAGTTTTTCGGAGGTTGAAAAAGAGACACCCGAAGTTTGTTCCCCGTCCCGGAGGGTGGTGTCCATAATTTCAACAGTGCGCATGGCTGTCGGCATTATTAAAGGGGGGTGTTTTGAGCAAAATCTTGTATCGAATCTTTTAGATTCAGAAGATAGTCGATATCGTCATACCCATTTTGCAAGTTTTCCTTTTTGTATGGATTGATAGCAAAGGATTCGGTTGTCCCCGTTGCCAGAAGACTCACCGTTTGATTGGGAAGATTTACTTCTAAGCTCGAAGATGGATCTTTTTGAATTGTATTAAAAATTTCCTCTAAAAATTCAGGAGATACCTGCACGGGTAACACCCCAATGTTGAGGCAATTGTTTCGAAAGATATCAGCGAAAAAACTGGAAATGACACATCGAAATCCATAGTCGTAAACGGCCCAAGCGGCGTGTTCTCTCGAAGATCCAGAGCCGAAGTTTTTCCCACCGACTAAAATTTTCCCATCGTAAGTGCTTTGATTCAATACAAAATCCTTTTTGGGTGTTCCATCCTGGTGGTATCGCCAATCACGAAAAAGGTTATCGCCAAAACCTACGCGTTCGGTTGCTTTTAAAAAACGTGCAGGAATAATCTGATCGGTATCTACATTTTCTATTGGTAGAGGAACCGCTGCACTTGTTAGGGTGGTAAATTTATCGTAAGCCATTGTAGTATTTATGCGTTAATTAATTCTCTGGGATCGGTAACTTTTCCAGTTACAGCAGCAGCAGCAGCTACAGTTGGGCTGGCTAATAGGGTTCTTGATCCAGGGCCTTGACGTCCTTCAAAATTGCGATTGGAGGTACTCACAGCATATTTCCCAGCGGGGATTTTATCATCGTTCATCGCTAAACAAGCCGAACATCCGGGTTCGCGGAGTTCAAATCCGGCATCGGTTAAGGTGTCAAATAATCCTTCACTCTTAATAGCGTCGAGCACTTTATGGGAACCGGGGACTAACCAGGCGGTTACATGCTCAGCGCGTTTGCGGCCTTTGACCAGTTCTGCAAAGGCTCGGAAGTCTTCAATCCGTCCATTGGTACAACTTCCCAAAAAGACATAGTCTATTTTTTTTCCTAACAAGGCGTCTCCTTCTTGATAGCCCATATAGTCTAATGATTTTTGGTAGGTAGCTTCACCCCCTTCGAGGGTGTCTGCTGTTGGAATATGCTGGGTAATTCCGGTTCCCATTCCTGGATTGGTACCATAGGTGATCATGGGTTCGATCTTGGCTCCATCAAAAGTGAGTTCCTTGTCAAATACAGCATCTGCATCACTGTGCAAAGTTTTCCAATAAGCCATGGCCTTATCCCAGTCGGCCCCTTTGGGAGTAAATTCTCGGTCTTGGATATAGTCGAACGTTTTTTTATCGGGTGCAATCATTCCGCCTCGGGCACCCATTTCAATACTTAAGTTGCAAACGGTCATTCGTCCTTCCATACTCATTTGCTCAAATACGGGGCCTGCATATTCAACGAAATAACCTGTTGCACCTGAAGTTGTTAATTGGGAAATTATAAATAATGCAACATCCTTGGGAGTGACACCAAACTGCAATTCACCGCTCACGGTGATACGCATTTTCTTGTGTTTGGGTTGCATAATGCATTGAGAGGCCAATACCATCTCAACCTCAGAAGTTCCGATACCAAAAGCAATAGCGCCAAAGGCACCATGCGTGGATGTGTGGGAGTCCCCACAGACCATGGTAGCACCCGGAAGAGTAATTCCATATTCAGGACCTACCACGTGCACAATCCCATTTTTTTTATGTCCAAGCCCCCAAAAAGAAATCCCGTGTTTTTTGGCATTTTCTTCCAAGGCTTTGAGTTGGTTGGCCGATAGGGGATCTTCTACGGGGAGGTGTTGATTTATGGTGGGGGTGTTGTGATCGGCCGTAGCGAAAGTGCGTTCGGGATATAATACTTTGATGTCCCGGTTTTTTAAACCCAAAAAAGCTACCGGACTGGTAACTTCATGTATCATATGACGATCGATAAACAACACATCCGGTCCGTCTTTTACATTGTGGACAACATGCGCGTCCCATACTTTATCAAAAAGTGTTTTTGACATAATTCAATATTGCGTATTAAATATTACTAGCTTCTATAATTTTGGGAAGATCTTGATCATTCACTTCTTTTTTCACGTCAGCTACTTTAAGAAATTCGACATAGACCTTATCCAATTGTTTTTTATCGAGTTCGAACCCAAGGTTTTTGGCGCGATAAGCAAGAGCAGCACGACCGCTTCGAGCCGTGAGTATGATGGAAGATTGATCCACTCCAACATCCGAAGGATCAATGATTTCATAGGTTTCTCTTTTTTTAATAACCCCGTCTTGATGAATCCCAGAACTGTGAGCAAAGGCGTTAGCTCCTACAATGGCTTTGTTTGGTTGCACAGGCATTCCCATGTTTTCAGATACCATTCGACTGGTATCATTCAAAAGGGTTGCCTCAATATTGGTATCTAAATTAAGGTGGCTGTGTTGGCGAAGAACCATCACGACTTCTTCTAGGGAAGTGTTGCCTGCGCGTTCCCCAACACCGTTAATCGTACATTCGATTTGACGTGCTCCGTTCACCACTCCAGCAATCGAATTTGCAGTCGCTAAGCCTAAGTCATTGTGACAGTGGCAAGAGATGATTGCTTTTTCAATTCCTTTGACGTTATCGATTAGATATTTTATTTTGGCTCCATACTGTTCGGGAAGGCAATAGCCTGTTGTATCTGGGATATTTAGTACAGTGGCTCCCGCCTTAATGACGGTTTCACAAACACGTGCCAAAAATTCGTTGTCCGTACGTCCAGCATCTTCAGCGTAAAACTCAACGTCTTCTACATACGATTTGGCGTGTTTGACGGCATCAAAAGCCCGTTCAAGAACTTTGTCTTTGGTAGTGTTAAATTTGTACTTGATATGGGAATCAGAGGTGCCAATTCCTGTATGAATTCTGGGTCGTTTTGCTTTTTGAAGGGCCTCGGCAGCCACATCAATGTCTTTTTCAACGGCTCTTGTCAAACCACAGACCCGTGCATTTTTCACAATCTCTGAGATATTGACCACTGCTTGGAAGTCGCCGGGACTGGAAATGGGAAATCCTGCTTCGATAACATCAACACCCAGTATGTCTAGGCGCTCTGCAATTTGAAGTTTGGAAGCCGAATCGAGCTTACAACCAGGAACTTGTTCACCATCTCTAAGGGTGGTATCAAATATTTCAACTTTATCTTTGGACATCAACGTATGGCTAAGTAAACACGAAAATAAAAGGTCTTGTTTTTAGGACTCCAATTAAGCGAAATTTATTACAATATCCGCCCTTTCTTTTTTTGGATTAAACTGCTAAAATACAGTAATTTGCTTTAACATTCATTACAATGACAAACGAACAAAAAGACAACCTCTTTTTATTGATCAAAACACTTACCAAATCTGAGAAGCGTCAATTTAAGCTTTTTGTGGGAAGAATGGGCTCCAATTCGGATTCCAAGTTTCTCAATTTATTCAATGTAATGGACAAGTCCGAGCGCTATGATGAATTGGCTATTCTCAAAAAAGGAATTGTTTCAAAACAACAGCTTTCTAATTTGAAAGCACACCTTTATAAACAAATTCTAATCAGTTTACGTTTGAATCCCATCCATAAAAATGCGCGCGTGCAAATACGTGAACAGCTAGATTTTGCTACAATTCTGTACCAAAAAGGGCTCTATCGTCAAAGCCTGAAAATATTAGAAAAGGCAAAGCATTCAGCCCAAAAACAGGGAGAGAAATATGTGGCCTTCGAAATTGTTGAATTTGAGAAGCTGATCGAGTCACAGTACATCACACGTAGTTTGAGTAACCGAACGGCCTCTCTCGTGGCTGATGCCGAAAACCTTATTGCGTGCAATGTGTTGAGCAGTCAATTGTCCAATCTCTCTTTGCGATTGTATGAAAAATTAATCAAAGCAGGATATGCTAAAAGCGATGAAGAATTTCGGGATATTACAAAGTTCTTTTATGAGAATCTGCCCAAGTTTAATATGGAAGAAGCAGATTTTCGCGAAAAACTGTGGTACAATAAGGCACATGTATGGTATAGTTTTCTGACACAGGACTTCCTGTCAAGTTATAAATATGCCTCTAAATGGGTTGAATTATTTGAACAACAACCCGAAATGATTTCTTTGAATCCTGTTTTTTTCTTGAAAGGGAATCACTATCTCTTGGAGTCGCTTGCACTGATCAAATACCCTGAGAAATTTAAGGAGGTTCTCAATAATATGGTGGCACGGACTCAGTCCGATTCTTTTCCAAGCAATGAAAATATTGACTCCTTGATTTTCCTTTATCACTTCAGCAATCGCTTCAACTTGCTATTTATGGAGGGGGATTTTGATGTAGCTCTTAAAATGGTTCCAGAAGTTTTGTCGGGGATTGATAAATACAAAAACCGTATCGATCCTCATCATGTAATGGTATTTTACTATAAAATTGCTTGTGTCTATTTTGGTATTGGAGATTATGAAACCTGCATCCTATTTCTCAACAAAATTGTTGGAAACCGCCATTTAAAAATGCGTGAAGATTTGTTGTGTTTTACTCGAGTATTAAACCTTGTGGCCCACTACGAGGCTGGGTTTGATTACCATTTGGATACGCATTTGCGAGAGACCTTTAAGTTTCTGATTAAAATGGATGATCTTTACGAGGTACAGAAGGCGATGATTCGCTTTGTAAAAAAACTGAGTAATATCTATCCCCACGAATTAAAGGGAGCTTTTAAGGAATTCCACAAAGAATTATCCGTTTTTGAAAGTGATCCTTACGAGCGACGTTCCTTCTTGTATTTGGATATATTGTCATGGTTGGAGAGTCGTATCGAAAACCGAAGTGTTGCTGCTATCATAAAGGAAAAGGCTCAACAACTCAATCGGAAGGAACGGCCAACCATAAAGGCGTATTAGGAACTGAAGCTGTAAACGCCAACTTTTCTTTAGAGACAGGATGCACAAATGAGAGCTTTCGGGCGTGCAAGTCAATATTACCATTGGGATTGCTTCTGGGGGCTCCATATTTCAAATCTCCTTTGATGGGAAAACCAATTTTGGAGAGCTGACTCCGAATTTGATGGTGTCGTCCTGTTTCTAATTGAATTTCCACAAGACTAAAACGATCTAACTGATACCGTTGGGTGGCGGTCAAAATGGCTTTTTTACTCTGCGATCGTTCTTGGTCGTATGCAAAGGATTTGTTTTTTTGGGGATTGCGGACCAGCCAATGTTCGAGCCGCAAAGTGGTTTCTTTAAGTCCTTTAGGGATTAGAGCCCAGTAAAGCTTTTCAACTTTTCGATCTGCAAAGAGTTGATTCATTCGCTGGAGTGCTTTGGAGGTTCGCGCCATCACAACCACACCACTGGTAGGACGATCCAAACGATGAATGACACCTAGAAAAACCTTCCCAGGTTTGTGGTATTTCTCTTTGATATGGGTTTTTAAAATATCGACCAAAGGCGTGTCTCCTGTTTGATCCCCCTGAACCAACATTCCTGCAGGTTTGTTAACCACAATCAGGTGATTGTCTTCATAAAGAATCTCAGGAATCATGGTGCTACTTCTAGTATTTTTCCTGTTCGTTGGGAAAACTTTGGGATTTTACATCTTGGGTGTATTGTCCGACGGCTCCCCGAATCATTCCATCCAAATCTAGGTAGCGACGTAAAAATCGAGGACTGAATTCTTTACTCATTCCAAGCATATCGTGCAAAACCAGTACTTGACCATCCACTCCAGCACCGGCGCCAATGCCAATTACAGGAATACGAACTGTTTTGGCTACTTTTTGGGCGAGTTCTGCTGGGATTTTCTCAAGGACAATCCCAAAGCATCCCAATTGCTCTAACAATGCCGCATCTTTAAGAAGTTGTTCTGCTTCGTGTTCTTCACGGGCACGAACGGTGTAGGTTCCAAACTTATAAATCGATTGGGGGGTCAATCCCAAATGACCCATAACAGGAATTCCTGCTTCAACGATACGTTCAATAGAAGGTTTTATTTGTTCTCCCCCTTCTACTTTTACAGCATGGGCTCCTGATTCTTTCATGATTCGAATGGCCGAACGCAAGGCTTCCTTAGAATCTGATTGATAGGTGCCAAAGGGTAAGTCTACTACAATCAACGCTCGTTTGACAGCACGAACCACACTGCTGGCATGATAAATCATTTGATCTAGGGTGATAGGGAGCGTTGTTTCATGCCCCGCCATTACATTGGAAGCCGAATCTCCAACCAAAATTACATCAATTCCTGCTTGATCAACCAAGCCAGCTAGGGTATAGTCATAGGCGGTCAGCATGGCAATTTTTTCCTGATTGCGCTTCATTTCTAAAAGAGAGGCTGTGGTGACTCGAGAGTAATTTTTTTTGGCCTGTGACATGCGTTTGATTGTTTCTAAAAGCCTCTAAAGATACACAGCTTTTCGCTTCACTCAAAGGATTCTCTATCTTTGAGTAGAAACAATTTAATCTTATCCGATGAACAAAATAGTATTACCGCTGCTCTTGTTTGCGCAAATAGGACAAGGCCAATCCTCAGACAAACTCCCTTTTGCCTCTATAGGCGACTACCCTGACAGCTATACACCCGAAACTGTTTTAGTGCGTCTGATTGCGGGGTTGGGCTATCGCTATCATTGGGCATCTAAGGATTTGACCTCAAAGGATCTTGATTACCGACCCAGCTTGGAGGCAGCTTCCTCCCGTGAAACCCTAGAACACCTTTACAGTTTGTCTACCACCATTGCCAATGCTTGTCAAAACCGCCCCAATATTCGCCCTCAAGATTTTTCTGAAATGACCTATGAAGCGCTGCGAGCTGGAACGCTCAATGCATTGCAACAAGCTGTTGAAGCAATAGCTGCTATGGAGGCGACTGCCAGTGCCTCGAATAAGGTTCTCTTTCAAAGAGGAGATAAAACGTCTTCTTTTCCCTTTTGGCATGTAATTAATGGCCCTATTTCTGATGCTCTTTATCATGTGGGGCAGTTGGTGAGTTTTCGCCGAACTACAGGGAATCCCTTAGATTCAAACGTAAATGTCTTCATGGGTAAAAACAAAAAATAGCTAGTTCATTTCACTTCTGACAAGCTGTCAGTTTTCTACGCATGGCATAATCATTGACATTTCTTCAGCGAAATTAAATATTGATTATGAGTAAAATTATCGGAATAGATCTGGGAACAACCAATTCTTGTGTTTCTGTTATGGAAGGAAACGAGCCTGTGGTGATTCCCAACGCTGAGGGAAAAAGAACCACTCCGTCTGTAATTGGTTTTGTTGAAGGAGGTGAAATAAAAGTAGGGGATCCCGCCAAACGTCAAGCGGTAACCAACCCAACCAAAACAATTGCCTCCATCAAGCGATTTATGGGAAATAAGTTTTCAGAGTCCGCAAAGGATGTGAGCACTGTCGCCTACAAGGTAGTAAAAGGGGATAATGATACGCCTCGTGTCGATATTGACGGACGATTGTATACCCCGCAAGAACTATCTGCAATGACACTTCAGAAAATGAAGAAAACCGCAGAAGAATATTTAGGTCAGGATGTAAGTGAAGCCGTTATCACTGTACCTGCTTATTTTAATGATTCACAACGACAAGCCACCAAAGAAGCTGGAGAAATTGCCGGTCTCAAAGTGCAACGTATTATTAACGAACCTACCGCTGCTGCCCTGGCCTATGGACTAGACAAAGGAGGGAGTGATAAAAAAATTGCTGTTTACGACCTGGGAGGAGGAACCTTTGATATTTCTATATTGGAATTAGGAGATGGTGTATTTGAAGTACTTTCCACCAATGGAGACACCCACCT
The DNA here is from genome assembly GCA_938041595.1 of uncultured Flavobacteriaceae bacterium. GTDB lineage: Bacteria > Bacteroidota > Bacteroidia > Flavobacteriales > Flavobacteriaceae > UBA11891. Next base: position 20,361 of record CALITN010000022.1, read on the forward strand.
TGGAGGGGATGATTTTGATCAAGTAATCATTGATTTTCTTGCTGGAGAGTTTCAAGCGGCAGAATCCATTGACTTGCGAAAAGACCCAATGGCATTGCAGCGTCTAAAAGAAGCTGCTGAAAAAGCAAAAATTGAATTGTCTTCTTCTGCCCAAACAGAAATCAACCTGCCCTATGTGACAGCCACCGATTCTGGGCCCAAACACTTAGTCACTACTTTGACACGTTCAAAGTTTGAGCAGTTGGCCGATAGCTTGGTGAAACGCTCTATGGCTCCCGTAAAAAAAGCCTTGGACGACGCTGGTCTATCTACTGGAGATATTGATGAAATCATCTTGGTGGGAGGGTCTACACGAATTCCGATTATCCAAGATGAGGTGGAGAAATTTTTTGGAAAAAAGCCTTCAAAAGGAGTAAATCCCGATGAAGTTGTTGCCGTTGGTGCTGCTATTCAAGGAGGCGTTTTAACCGGAGATGTTAAGGATGTATTGTTACTTGACGTAACACCCTTGTCCTTAGGAATTGAAACAATGGGAAGTGTGATGACAAAGCTCATTGACTCCAATACAACAATTCCAACTAAAAAATCACAAGTATTTTCCACCGCAGCCGACAATCAACCCTCAGTAGAAATTCACGTTCTTCAGGGAGAACGTTCCATGGCCGCGGATAACAACACTATTGGTCGTTTTCATCTCGATGGAATTCCTCCGGCTCCTAGAGGAACGCCTCAGATTGAAGTGACCTTTGATATTGATGCCAATGGAATTATTAAGGTAAGTGCACAAGACAAAGCCACTGGAAAATCGCAGGACATTCGTATTGAAGCTTCTTCAGGTCTGACTGAGGAAGAAATCGAAAAAATGAAGCAAGAAGCAGAAGCCAATGCTGATGCAGATAAAAAAGCCAAAGAAGAAGTTGATAAACTCAATAGTGCTGATCAGATGATCTTCCAGACAGAGAAGCAACTTTCTGAATTTGGAGAGAAATTGTCAGAGGATAAGAAAAAGCCAATTGAAACGGCATTGGAGGTCTTGAAAAAAGCTCACGAATCCAAAGACCTTGCACAGATTGATGCTGCGTTGGAGCAAATCAATGAAGCCTGGAAGAATGCTTCTGAAGAAATGTACAAAGCCCAAG
>CALITN010000023.1 GCA_938041595.1 uncultured Flavobacteriaceae bacterium
ATTACAAATTGAGTTACCGCTTTATCAATTCTCCCTTAAAAGTTGATTGGACAGGTTTGGTTGTCGGACCCATGCGTCTTCCAAGGCTTGGGCCACTGGATCCCCGACCGGCAATGAGTCCATGGATACACGACAGTTCCCTTCAACTCAATTGGAATCTTGTTTCATTTGAAATCTTTGGAGGGATTAAAAACCTCCTAAACTTTAAACCAGACCGTAACAGTATTGCAAGAGCTTTTGATCCTTTCGATCGAGATGTCGTTTTTGATACCAATGATATGGTAGTACCAAGTCCAGGAAACCCAAATGCCTTAAGTTTTGACCCCTCTTATGTGTATTATTCTAATCAAGGAAGGCATTTCTATGTAGGAATTCGCCTTAATACATTTTAGAAAACTCTTCTATAGAAATAATATGGCGAGTGTCATAATGATGCCCGCCAAAGAGAAATACAATCCCTTTCTGAAAACGTCAGTGCTGGGCAAGAACATCCAAAATGAAGAAATCACAAAAAATAAAAGTGATGCGCCAAAGAAAATATTCAACCAATAAATAGGACTATTGGTTGTGGCTTTATGAAGATTAATCAATTTATCAAGCACCCATGGATATCCCTTTTCAGTATATTTAGTTGCACCCGTTACACTGTTGTAAACCCCCTCTTCAAAATAAAGCAAGTCCCCCTGTTGTTCCTTTATTTTTAGACCTTTCAGGCTTAACTCATTGGCGAGCTTCTCTTGCGTAAGATTTGGAGAAAGGATCTTTTCAAAGGTCTTTTCTTGCTTGAACGTATCGGTGCGACGAAAAATCAAAACCGTACCACTGACTGCATACACAGTCATGATTCCAACGAGGTAAAAACCTAAGTAGCGGTGCCATATTCTCATTTTCTGATTCATTCCACTCATGAGTTTGATAGTTTGGATTTGATTGGTGATGCAAAGCTAAAAAGATGTTCCAAAAAGGCGCCTAAAATCGGTAAAGCTTTTCACAAAAAAAGAGTACTGGTTTAAACCAATGGAATTCCCTATATTTGTTTTAAATTTTTTTGACAAAAGACTTAAACACAGACATGAAAAAAACATTCAACTTTGGTATCGCATGCACCTTGCTTCTTGCGAGTTCCATGCTGTTGGCACAGACTGAAGAAAATCCTTGGGCCGTAAGCATTGGGGTCAACCTAGTCAGTATTCAAGATGATGCTGTTGATGGTGGTACAAATTTTGGCGCTCCTGCCGTTAGCCTAAGCCGTTATATTGCAGGTGGATTTTCACTTGGAGCACAATATGCCTCTAATAACATTAAAGACACTCCTACGGATGGAAATGACCTCGGTTATTACTCCCTTGATGGAATTGTAAAATACAATCTCGGAAAAAGTGAAAAAGTACTTCCTTACCTTTTCGCAGGGTACGGTTTTTCAAGTTTTAGCGACGGAGATACCGATAGTGACGGTATGTTCCCTTCTTCTGATGTTTCTCGAACAGTTCTCGGAGGAGCTGGAGTAAACGTTCGTCTTACAGATAATCTGAAAGCTAATGTAAGCGCTTCTTATCGTTCTTCATCCGAAAATTATGCATACAACCACTTACAACACACCGTAGGGGTTAGCTATATCTTTGGAGCTAACGATGCTGACAAAGATGGTGTTTCTGACAAAAAGGATGTTTGTCCAGATGTACCTGGTTTGAAAGAATTCGACGGTTGTCCTGATACCGATGGAGATGGTATCCCTGACAATAAAGATGCTTGTCCAGAAGAAGCTGGTAAAGCAGAATTGAACGGTTGTCCAGATGCTGATGATGATGGTATTGCAGACGCTGAAGATGCTTGTCCAAACGCAGCAGGTTCTGCCGAAATGAACGGATGTCCTGACAGTGATTCTGACGGGGTCGCTGATAAGGATGATAAGTGTCCTGAAGAAGCTGGAGCTATGGAAAATGATGGTTGTCCTTGGAAAGACTCTGATAATGATGGTGTCTTAGACAAAGACGACGCTTGTCCAGAAGAGGCCGGTGATGCAGCCAACAATGGTTGTCCTGCTAACCCTAAAGAATTGGAAGAAATGCTTTCAAATGAAAGTACTGTAATCTATTTTACAGCTTCAAGTGCCGATATTTCTGGAGATGCTAGTTCACTAATTAGCAATCTTGCTGAATTATTGAAAAAATATCCTAATGCAGAAATCAATGTCAACGGACATGCTTCTAGCGACGGTAGTAAAGCTTACAACCAGAAACTTTCTGAAAAGCGTGCTGAAGCTGTCAAAGCAGCACTCATTGCTGGAGGTATTGACGGAAGTAAGATTAACGCTGTTGGATATGGAGAAGACAAACCTGTCCAATCCAATGCAACAATGAAAGGTAGAGCGGCTAACAGACGTGTCGAATTCGACAGAAAAGTTGAAATTACTGTAGAGTAATAGTCCCTACTTATATACTTAAAAACCTCTCTTCGGAGAGGTTTTTTTTTACACTGTTGCGAATATGCTTTAGGATTAGCATATTTACTAAGTAAACGACTAAGAATCTAAATCATGAAAAATTATGTTTTCGTACTCCTTATTATATGCTGTGCCCAACAAGGCTTTTCCCAAAAAAGAACATTGGTAGTTGATACACTAATCAAGACAACCCATAGCACAACAATTAAGGGACAAAAAGTCAATTATATTGCCCACACCGGAACGCAGCCTGTCTGGGATGAAGAAGGCGAAACGATCGCAAGTTTGTTTTTCACCTATTACCAACGAACCAATGGAGCTTCACCCGCTAAACGGCCACTCATTTTTTCATTTAACGGAGGGCCTGGATCTGCATCGGTCTGGATGCATATGGCTTATACAGGGCCAAAAATTCTTAATATCGACGATGAGGGTTATCCCGTGCAACCCTATGGCTTCAAAAGCAACCCC